>PUMK01000164.1 GCA_003551325.1 Candidatus Acetothermia bacterium
TCCGACGTGTGGCGCATGCGTGCGGCCGTACCCCTAACTATCAAATCCCGGGCCCAGGCGAGGGCCTGAGGGTAGTCGTTTGTGGGCGCGAGGAGCAACCGCCGCGAGATCATCCTTGCAAATATGGAGCTGAGCTCCAGAAATGCAAGGAAGCTCAACCCTCCCCTCCCGGAAGGTACTTCGTCGCGGAGGCGGTGGAGGCACCGCTCGGAAGGTGAGCCATCCATCGAGGCCGGTCAGAAACGTTGCCAACTCCTCGAGAAGGCGTATTCCTACGCCAGCGTAACACCCACAGACCGCAATGAGAGGCGGCCATTCCCGGTTAGCTGCCTTGTGGTTTGGCATTCTCTTCCATTAATCTCCCGTTTTTCAGCTCATCGGAAATGAAGGTTGCCATGTTGGAGGATGGTAGGTCAAGTATATTTGTCCAGGTCGCCTGTACTTGACAGGCAAGCGCGCCATGCTATAACATAGCCATACCACAAGGCCAAGCCTGAGCAGGGTTGCGGGAGGTGAGAACAGCGATAAGGGTTGTCAGGGTCGAAAGCCATGTGTGGGCTTGCGGCCCGTCCAAGAGGAGGACGCTTTTCAGGGAGGTAGTGATGAACGGCGGGCGTGTCCCCGAGGTAAGCAGACGGCAGACAGAGTATCTACTTTCCAAAGTGCTCGATGCCATGAAGAACGACACCCGTAGACAGATCCTGGGTGTGCTGTCCCGGGAACCCGAGCAGGAGCTGTCCTTTTCCGAACTCAAAGCGATGCTCCCCAGCATTCACAATGGGTCGTTGGCGCATCACCTGAGGGTGCTGCAGATGGCCGACCTTGTGAAACGTACAGTACGCCTCGAGGAGCGGATTCGTAATCCGGACCCTCGTTATTGCTTCTACTCCATCACCGAGTTCGGCCGGTACATCAACGAGGAGATCTGGGCCATTGTCGAGAAAGGGAGCCAGCTGGTGTGCTCTCCCTAGTAACTGAGTGACCTGTGGCCGGTCACGCCAGATGATCCCCCTATTTGTTAGCGCTCCCGGTGGGTCCGCGGGAGGAGCACACCCCGCACGCGCATACTCCCTCCCGGTGCATCGAGGACGCAGCCTGGATATCAGGCAGAAGGTGACCGGTCAGGGCTCCCTGGAACAGAACCGCCTGCTATTCGGCGTTCTCGTCTTGCGTACTGCAAGAGCAAAGCGGCACATACGGTGTGGGATCGACCACAGCCCCGAGGTCCTGGCTGGCGATCTGGAGGAGGAGCCTCCGGTGGCACGGTTTGTCCTCTCCTTCGTAGCAGATCAAGAAGATGTCCTTCCTCTTGGCCTTCTCGGAGAGCTCCCGCAGTCTGTCCATTGATCGCTTGCTGCCCCTGATCTCCTCCAGGCAGCGTTGCTCGTAGTTGCTCTTGTCCCAGGCGTAGTGCACGGCCGATGGATAGCCAGACTCAGGGGAGTACTCCGCCTTCAGCCTCGCAAACTCATCCAACAGTTCCTTGGACGGCGCAAGCTCGTCGTTGCCCCGGCCCCGGATGACGAGCACCGCCTCTGCTTCAGCCGGAAGCTTCTTCTTCATGCTGAGATACGTCTGCCTCAGAGGCATATCCTATCCTGTCCGGCTGGGGAGCCCTCCGCAACCATCATCCAGCGAACTCATGGCACACAGCCGTTGAGCCGACACTGGACGGCCAGCGTGTTCCAGGTGCCGCCCTCGGCGATGTTAAGGACGCCGTCAGGATAGGTCGCCCGGATCTCTCTTCGGGCGACTGGAACTCGACCAGGCTGCCCAGGGCATCGCCGGCAAGTTGGTCGAGCAAGCAGCCTTGGGCGCGTGAGTCGCTCCCCACCTGGGTCCTAGGCCGTCAGTCCGCCTGAGGCCATGGTTGCTGCCCACGCGCCAGCGCACGGCGGCTTGCTCCGGGCACACTCGGCGCCGGAGACCCGCAGTGTTGTGCGACAAGCTCCTCAGCCAGGTCTCGCAAGGCTCCCACCCCGTGTCGGCCGATGTCCACCGTGCGCACCTGGACGGTGTGGCCGGCGAGTTCGAGCGTCGCGTCGATCGGCTCGTCCACCTGCGGGTAGACGAGCACCACCGCCGCCCTGAGGGCTACCGCGTAGGCGAACGCCTGGTAGAGGTCGGAGCTCAGGAATCGCTCGGCCTCCCAGTGTTCCGCAGTCGGCCTCTTGTACTTGGCGTCGACCACGAGCCACGGTGCGTCACGCGGCCCAAGGACGTTGTCCGGCCTCAAGGCCACCGACCAAGGCGGCCCGCCACACCGCACGAGGATCCGATCGGCGTAGGTCCGTTGTCCCTGGGAGGCCCCAAGACAGGCCTCCGAGAGCGCCCGCTCGAGCGCCGAC
Organism: Candidatus Acetothermia bacterium; assembly: GCA_003551325.1. GTDB lineage: Bacteria > Bipolaricaulota > Bipolaricaulia > Bipolaricaulales > Bipolaricaulaceae > B1SED10-245. Next base: position 2,349 of record PUMK01000164.1, read on the forward strand.
TCGAACAGCTTGGCCATGGGGAAGAAGAAGGAAGCACCTGCAACGCCCCCGGGGCTGAGCTCGATCCCGATCGCCTCGATCACGAGCCTGCAAAGCTCGAGGGCAGGGCGGTAGTAGGCGTTCAACCGGTCAAGCCGCGAGGCAGCAAGCATCTCCCGCGTGGGCGTGATCAGGGGAACCTGAAGGAAGGCAGTCAGGGCTGAGTAGACCCGTCGCCGGACAGGGGCACACAGCGGCGCCGTGCTCAGGATCTCCAGCGTCCCCCGAAGGACCCTGTTCTCCACTGTGTCCAAGACGAAGTCCGAGAACCGGCACGGGATGAGTCCAGGCCGTTCCCGACCAGGACGCATCTGGTTGAAGTCGATGCGCCCCCGCACGTAGGGGATCTCCTCTTCCACCTCGCGGTAGCCCTGCCGGAGACCTTGGGCCAACAGGCGCTCAACCTCCGTCGCAAGAAGAAGCGCCATCCAGTCTTGCGGACCGCCCTCTTCGATCATGGCCGCCTCGCGGATGGGCGGCATGGTGAGCCCGTAAGCATAGGCGGCAAGCTCGAGCAAACTGTCCACCGGCCAGCGCGGCCGCACCATGAGTGTTAGTTCTGAGGAGAGAGAGGCAATGCCCACTGTGCCTTCGCGCGGTGCCACACGTGCCTCGCGCTCCCCTTTCCAAGTGACCCGCAGGGCCTCTTCCAACCTGCGGAGTGCGCTCGCCTCGTCGGCCGTCAGGTAGACGGGCTGTCCTTCGCCCCACTCCTCGAGCTCCACAACCGTGGTGGTCATGCCCCGAGGAACACCTCCCGGAGCCGCTCTACTTCTTCAGGCCGCGCGTGCAGGTGCTCGGTGAGCACCGGCCCCAGCTGCCAGTCCCACACCGGCTCGAACCCGTCTTCCGGGATGCGTGGATCCATGAGGTACGTGTGTCCGACAAGCCGGTGGCCGTCGAGCAAGCGGCGTAGCTCCTCGTTCAGCGCTTCCAGCTTGCGCGCTGCCTGCTCGCCGGTCGCTGCGTCCCCGCGCTCGCTCCACCAACTCCTGAGCACATCGGTGTCAGGGGGGAACGCGATCTCGAGGAAACGGCGCCGTAATGCGGCGTCCACAAGGGCGATCGACCGGTCAGCTATGTTCATCGTGCCGATGATGAGCACGTTCTCGGGCAGGGAGAACTCCTCGCCCGAGTAAGGAAGCAAGATGGTCCCGTCCTGCCCCCGGTACTCCACGCTGTAGAGGACCTCGCCGAGAACGCGCGGCAGGTTCGCCCGGTTCATCTCATCGATGATCAGCACGAACGGGGTGTCAGGGTCACCCTGCGCACTGTCCGCGATCCGCCGCAGGACGCCCGGGCGGATCTCGTAGCGCACCCCGCCGCCCTCCCCGATCAGCGGGCGGATCCCTTCCATGAAGTCCTCGTAGGCGTACGAAGGATGAAACTGGACGACCTCGACATGGTCGTCGTCCACAGCCAAGACCCTCGCCAGCTGTCGGGCCACGAAGGTCTTCCCTGTCCCCGGTGGCCCGGAGAACAGCAGGGGCTTTCCGCGTTCGGAGATCTCGAGCAGCCATGCGGCCCTTTCCTCGGGCCATAGGATCCGCTGCGCAAGTTCACGAGACGGTGGCAGTGGGCCGCCATCGCCGTCTCCGTTTCTCGGTCCCCATCCAGCGCCGACGAGGTAGAGGAAGCTCTGCGCATCGATCAGATCACGCACAGGAACTGACTGCTCCTTGAGAGCATGGTACGTCTGCTGTACGAGCGCGCAGACCTCGGCGTACCTCTGACCGCCGGACACGCTCGGCCACACCGCCCCCACCGCCTCCAGTCCCTGCCGCATGTTGCCCGCGTGGTAGAAGGTGTAGCGCGTGGGATCGAACGCGCAGAGCAGCATCCCGATGAAGGGGTACGCCGGCAGGTTGACATTCCACTTGGGATCGAATCCCCCTGCGTCGCGAAGCTTGACCTGGATGGCCTCCATCTCGCTGCGAAAGGTGTCCACCCGCCCGGCAAGATCGACGTCCGAGTGCAGGAGCCCCGAGAGCGGAGCTCGCAGCTCTTCCCCGAGTCCACGCTCCACAGCACGCGGGATCCATGTGAACTGCGGCACGCCCCACCTGCCTCCGGTGAGGTTGGCGATCGCAGCATGAAGGCTGCTCCCTCCAGAGGAGAACATCTCGTCCACGAACTCCGCGTCCTCAACCGGGAGTTCCACGTCCTGCGGCGACAGCTCTCCCTTGAAGAACCGCGCGAGCAGCTCGGGGAAGTCGTCGGATTCCATCGTCGACGGCGAGAAGAGCTGGCGTGCCAAGAGGTGCAGTGCCCACTTGTAACAGCGCTCACCGCGTCTGTACTCATCTGTCTGCATGTACTGCCTGAACCACTCCGCAAGTCGGGGCTCGATCACGATGCTTGGTTCGAGCCGATCCAGCAACATCCATAGGAGCGAGTCCAACGTCCAGAGGTCGGTGTCCAGATCATCCCTCAGTCGAAGGAGAAGCTGGTTGATCGCCTCGTAACGCTCGCCCCTGGTACTCCCTCGTTCGAACGATGGCCATATGCCCAAGCGCTTGATCGCCTGCTCCGACGTACCGTTCCACACTCCATAGCGATCGGGGTAGGCGACGAGCAACACCGCAGTGGCGATGCCCGGACCCAGCCCATCGACCGTCGTCAGAGCTTCATTAAGACGCGCTGCAAGGGGCCGATCTTCATCCAGGAGTACTGCCAGAGCGCCACGCAGACGATCCATGTCCCGGGTAACCTTGCTTGCCATTCGGTGAAGGCTACTCCAGTGATGGTTGTTCTCGTCTTTCAGGAACTCCTTGAACTCCTCTGCGGGGAGAGAACCCACCCTCTCCGGACGGAAGACCGGCTGGAAGCGAGCCAGAACCTCATCCTGATGGACGACGACCTCATCATGGGCCTTGTTTCCGGGCTTCAGCTCAGCCTTCGCACTGCGCAGCTCTTCGAGCGCCTTCTCGTATGCTCCCTGCATCGTCACCTCCACAGTGCTGGTGGACCCTGGCATCTCAGGACCTCAGCATCAACCTCCCTCATCCTCCTGCACCAGTGTCCAGATGCGCTTGAGGGGGAGTTCCGCTTGAATCTCTGGACTCAGGCGTTCGTAGGTGCGGTAGATGGCTTGGACGAGGTCGGTCTGATCCCAGAGAGCGATCTTGAACGCCTGTTGCCTTGCTTCCCGCCGCGCCTCCTGGGTGAAGCCCGTCCAGCAGACGAGCAATCCTTGCGTGGCGGAGAAGCTGCTCATGGTGCCCTGTAGCGCTCTGAATACCGTGACGCCCTCTGGTGCTCCCGATGCCTTCACCTGTACACATAGCAGCGGAGCATCAAGCCCCAGCGGACCCCAGCCGGCCAGGATATCCACGCCTTGATCCGGCCCAGACGGAGACACGGTGGTTCTGAATCCTTCAGCCTCCAGCACAGCAGCAACCAGCCGCGCGAGATCGTGTCCTTGGAAGCGGTTTCGCACGAAGCTGACGATCTCGTCATGGGCTGCCTGCGCGATGTCCGTCCTCTCGAGCGCTTGGTCAACGGTCTCGTCATCGGCCTGAGCCGTACCGGGGTCGGTGTTGCCGGCAAGAACAGCTGCCACCCTGCGCTCGGCGTCGTTGCGGCGGATGCGGCAGACAGTCATGAAAGCACCGAATGAGTAGAGTAGATCCTGCCCGAACGTAGAACGAGCCACCGTTGCACTCTCCCATTTCACGGGCCGCACGTGCCTCTGAGACTCCCCTAGCTTGCGGAACTCATATGGCCCTGTTACGTGCCCCAGCGCGATTTGTCCCGGACGGCTCTTGAGCGGAAGCACCACGGTGTCGCCTTGTTTCATCCCCTCTCGGAAAGCCCAGAGCTGCCGGGCGAGATTCGCCGCTCGGTGCTGTGAGCCGCTTGCGTCTTCCGCAAGCAGCGCCGCGGTGAGTTCCTCGATGGAGGCGTACGAACGGAGATCATGGGCATCCGCAAAACCGATGATCGCCAAGCCCTCGGCAAGGGCCGTCTCCTCATCCTCGCCGTGCCGTCCGGCGCGGACGAGCCAGACAGCCACTGCCTTCTCTTCGTGTCTCATCCAACCACCTCTCCTCTGCTCAGTGCAGAGCGGAGTTCAACCGCCCCTCATCGTGGTCTGCTGCCAACGTTGGAGGCCCTCATAAGCTGGCTCTCGCGTGGATGTCTGTTGTCTCCAAAGCCAATGAGATCCTCCGTAGATTCAGGGTGACGAACCTGGCCACACTTCCTCAAAGTGCCGCGTGATCGTCTGCAGCAAAGATTGCGGGCTCTGGACAGTTTCGTGCTGTCGATCGTATATATCGAACCAGCCCGTGGGCTCCCCCACGACCACCTCCTCCAGTCTCGCAACATGGAGGAGCGCGATCTCAAAGGCCTTCTCAGCATCTGCTCGTGCGAGCCGAACAGGATTAACTTCAAAACCCGCAACGCCTTGTCGGTTGACAAAGCTATCCCCCCCGACGGCCTTCTCTTCCAAGAGCCGACTGACCGTAACCTTTATATCGTCTGACTCATCTTCTACAGTTGGTTTTGAGAAGTGATGTCCTGCAGGGCACTACGACGTCTGGACAGTTGTCTTGGCACTACGGATGACCTCTCGCGCGGGGGGAGGGATGGCCACCCCGGCGGCTTTGAACACCTTGCCCGCCACGCCCTTGAGCGGTGGCCTTAGGACATAGCGCTTCCCCCCATGGCGGACCTCCACTTCCCGTACCTCGGCAAGGTCTCGTAGGACATCCCCCCACTCGAGCTTGAGACCCTTCCTCTGGAGCCTGCGATCGAGCTCGTGAAGGAGCACCAGCGCCAGGAAGCTCACGAAGATGTGCCCGGTGATCGTCGCCTGGTACTTGTGGAAGATGGGCCGCGTCTCCAGGAGATCCTTGGCCGCTCGGAAGAACTGTTCTACGTTGAGGAGGCGCTTGTACTGAAGCGCCA
>PUMK01000266.1 GCA_003551325.1 Candidatus Acetothermia bacterium
GCAGCGCGCAATGCATATCGAACGAGGACAAGGCGCTCACGCCATCCTCCACCCACACCACTGAATAGCCGCGAAGCGACGCTGAACCCGCTGCGTGAAGCACGCACACGTTGGCCATCGTACCCACAAGCACGAGAACCCGGATGCCTCTGCGGCGTAGCAAATGGTCGAGCGGCGTACCGAAGAACGCATCGTACGTCGGCGTGCGGATGATCGGCTCGTTGGGTTGCGGTTGCAGTTCGTCGACGATCTCCGCACCCCGGCTTCCGCCAACAGCGTGCTTGCCCCACAAGGAGAACTCCGGATCATCTTTCAGATGCCAGTCCTGGGTGTAAAGAACCCATACGCCAGCCGCCCGCGCACGCCTCACAAGCTCCGCGACGGGAGTCACGGTGCGCGGAGCATCAGGCACGTACAAAGCCCCATCAGGGGCGATGAAGTCCCGCTGCATGTGGACGACGAGAAGTGCGGTCTCCGAGGGTTCAACCTGCACGCTGTCATGCCGCTCGATCGTGGGTACTTCCATAGTCCTCCATTCTAGCTATTCAGCGACCCACAGCAATCGCCGCTGACCACGCGTGGGGACGCATGACACGCCTCTACACCCCGTCGCTTGCTGTCCCAGGCGCTTCGCGATCCCTGAGCGCCGTCAACCGCTTGGAGAGCCGTACGGGATATGCCGGGTCTGCGTTCGGAGCGAGGTCACGGAGATCCTCGGGAAGCGCGAACAGTGCTCTCAGCACCGCGTTACGCAATTCGCCGAGTCCTGGCATCTCCAGACATCTACGGCCCCCTCGCAGCACACAGCGCAACAGCGGTCGACCGGGGAGCGTTTCGTCGGCCAACGCGACCGTGTCCTCGAAGTGCTCGTCGGAACGCCAGACCTGGGGTCGGCCGGGGAGAGTGACCTTGCCCGGACTGCGTTTCATGCGGGGTCCCGAGGTGTCCTCGACCAGCTTGTACACGCCCCCCAGAGCGGGCACATCCCATGACACGCCCAGACGGGTACCGACCCCGTAGCCATCCGCCACGCCGCCTGCGGCCCGGAAAGCGGCGATCCGATACTCATCGAGGTCTCCGGAGACGAAGATCTCCACCTCGGACAACCCTTCCTTCTCCAACAGAGCCGCAACCGCTCTTGACTCCATCGCCAGATCGCCAGAGTCGAGGCGGACGCCAGCCAGCGAACGCCCTTGTGCACGAAGCTCCTTGGCCACAACAACTGCGTTGGCCGCACCCTCAAGCGTGTCGTACGTATCGATGAGCAACACGGGCCGCGGATGGTCCGCGGCGAAGGCGCGGAACGCACTGATCTCGTCCGGGTAACTCATCACGTAGGAGTGCGCCATCGTACCGACAACCGGTATCCCCATTCGCTGCCCCGCCAGCACATTGGAGGACCCGTGGAAACCGGCAAGGAAGGAAGCCCGAGCCACCGCAACCGCGGCGTCGGTCCCCTGATCACGCCGGGCACTGAAGTCGACGACGCGCCCATCAGGGCCCGCGGCAAGAACGACCCGCGCGGCCTTGGAGGCGATCAAAGTCTGGAAGTTGAGGGCGTTCAGGAGGAACGTTTCGACCAACTGCACCTCCACCCGTGGGCCCGAAGCGACGAGCAAGGGCGCTCCAGGAAAGACGATCGCGCCCTCGTCCACCGCCCAAAGGTCTCCGGAGAAGCGGAATTCCCTGAGGTACGCCAGAAACTGCTCGTCGAACAACCCCAGTCCCCGCAGGTAGCTCAACTCATCGTCCGTGAAGCGCAGACCCTCGATGTACCGGAGCACGTCGGGCAACCCCGCGAAGACGAGGAAGTGCCGGTTGGGAACAGGAGGCCGCACGAAGTACACGAACGTCGCCTGGTCGTTGAGGTCCTGCCTGAGATACGAGGAGGCCATGGTCAGTTCGTAGAGATCAACGAGCAGAGCATCACGCACGGGTCGCGCACCTCCGGCACGAGTGTCCGCGACATGCGCTGGCATGACCCAACCCGGGGGAGACCGGACGCGTGTTGCGCCATCTTGCGAGGGGGCGTTGACGGTGGAGTCAGTCTCGTGTACCTTATTGAGACCATGTCTCAATACGCTGGCGACCTGGCCGACCACATGCTGGAGCTTCTGCGTTCTGAGGACCTGCGCATCACGGCTCCCCGTCGAGCCGTTGTATGGGCACTGGCGGACGGCCCGAGCCATAGCACCGCCGCCGAGATCCTGGAGCGTGCGCGCCAGCACCATGCCCCGCTGGGGCGGGCGACGGTATACAGAACGCTCGAGCTTCTTTCACGACAAGGCGCGCTCCGGGCATGGGCGGGAGAGCACGGGCAGACCGAGTACGTACGGGTACTGGGGGGCCATCATCACCTGATGTGTGCCTCATGCGGGAAGCTGACAGAACTTCCACCCTGCAACGACATGTGCCCTGCCGCTGCATTGGCCGGCGGTGCACGGACCCGCGGGCACCTCGTGGAGGTTGTGGACATATGCCGCACCTGTGCGGTAGAGGAGGATGCACGATGAAGACGCTGTATCTCATGTTGGGCCTGCTGATCGCAGGCGGCACCGTAACGTTGGGCGATCCGCTTGCGGTCATGGCCACCACATCGTTCGTCGGTGATGTTGTATGGGCTGTCGGGGGCGACCAGATCGACCTACAGCTGCTCGTTCCTCTGGGTGCCGACCCGCATGCGTTCGAGCCCTCTCCCTCCGACATGGTCCGAGCCGGCCGGGCAGAGGTTGTGTTCGCCGTGTCCAGGGACCTCGAGGAGCGCCTTGCGCCCTCCCTTGAGGCGGTCGACGCTCGGGTCGTGTATCTTGCTGATCGTGTGCCCCTCCGGCGGTTCGACGAAGGGCATGTTCACCACGATCACGATCACCACCACGATGGGGACCATCATCAACATGACAGCGACCATGGTCATCATCATGATCACCATCACCATGGGGTCTACGATCCTCACGTCTGGCTCGACCCCACGCTGGTTTCTCTCTGGACGCACGCCATCGAGGCCGAACTCTCCGCGCTGGACCCGGACAATGCCAGCCAATACGCACTGCGCGCGGCCACCTACAGAGAGGAGCTGGCGCAGCTCGACTGGTGGATCGCGCAGGAGATCCAGCGTGTGCCCGAAGACCGGCGTCTGCTTGTGGCGGACCACCACGTCCTTGGGTACTTCGCGGCACGCTACGCGCTGCGTGCTTCGGATACGGTTTTCCCCGGATTGTCCACGCTCGCAGAGCCATCCGCAGCGGAACTCTCCCGACTGGTGGAGCGGATACGCGCACTCGACGTACCGGCGGTGTTCGTGAGCACCACCGTGAACCCGGCGTTGTCGAACGTTGTTGCCAAGGAAGCCGGCGTCCACGTCGTGCGTGTGTATACGGGGTCGCTGAGCATGAGCGACGGCCCGGCACCCACCTACATCGCGTTGATGCGTCATTTGACGGCGGAGGTCGTCCGCGCTCTGGGAGGCTGACCGTTGAGCGACGTGTGCCGTCACAGTCCCCCGCGCCTGGGCAGGAGGCGCACCCGGCAACGCCTCCTTCCCCATGTGCCCGGTGCGCCTGCCTTGGAGGTCCATGAGCTCACGGTCTGCTACCGGGGAACACCCGCAGTGGAGGATGTCACCCTCGAGCTTGCTCCCGGTGAGCATCTCGGGGTCCTAGGGCCCAACGGAGCGGGGAAGAGCACCTTGCTCAAGGCCGTGGCCGGCGTCCTCCGGCCATCGGCAGGACAGGTCAACGTGTACGGCGGAGGACCACAAGGCCACGTGTGCATTGCTTATCTGCCCCAGCGTGCATCCGTGGACTGGACGTTTCCGTTGACGGTGGCGGATGTGGTCCGCATGGGCCGCGTCGGCCGCACAGGTCTCCTGCGAAGGATGTCGGCAGCCGATCAGGCACGTGTGCAGGCCAGCTTGGAGAAGGTCGGCATGGAAGATCTCTCAAACCGCCAGATCGGGGAGCTCTCAGGGGGGCAGCAACAACGCATGTTCATCGCCCGAGCGCTGGCGCAGGAGGCCGAACTCCTGCTCATGGATGAACCCTTGGCCGGTTTGGATGTTCATACGCAGAACGCGTTGCTCGCTTTGGTCCACAGCTTGGACAAAGGCGTTACCGTCATCGTGGCATTGCACGAGCTTGCAGTGGCCCGTGACCGCTTTCCTCAGGTGCTCCTCCTCAACCGACGGACCGTGGGGTTGGGACCTCCGGAGCATGTGTTCACCACCGAGCACCTCAAGGAGGCGTACGGCAGAGAACTCCACCTGATACAAACGGACCGCGGCACGCTCGTTATCACCGACCAGTGCTGCGCTCCGAACAGGCAGCGGTGATGGTTGAACTGCTCATCGATCCTTTCTCCTACAGTTTCATGCTACGGGCCCTGATCGCTGCGGTGCTGACCGGAGCGGTCTGCGCACTCATCGGCTCGTACGTGGTCCTGCGGGGCATGGTCTTCCTGGGGGATGCCTTGGCCCACAGCATTCTGCCCGGGGTCGCTGTAGGCTATCTTGTGGGGCGCGGCGCTCGGGGGACAGTCCTCATGTGGGCCCTGGGAACCGCTGGCCTGACAGCGCTGGCGATAGGAGGCATCACTAGAAGGACCCACCTCAAAGAGGATACTGCAATCGGCATTGCGCTGGCAGCGATGTTCGCCCTAGGCATCGCCCTCATCTCCACGGTGCGCGGCTATGCGGTCGATTTGACACACTTCCTGTTCGGCAACATTCTCGCTGTCGGAGTGGGAGACCTGTGGCGCATCGGTGGGCTTGGTGCTGCCGTGGTCCTCACCGTAGTCCTTCTCTACAGGGAACTGCTCGTTGTCTCCTTCGATCCGGTGCTCGCCACAACGCTCCGACTTCCTGTCCGCACGTTGCAGAGCCTTCTCCTGCTCCTCGTGGCGGTGACGGTTGTCCTGTCCCTCCAGGCGGTGGGCATTGCTCTCACACTTGCCCTGCTCGTCACTCCTCCCGCCACAGCGTATCTTCTCACGCGCCGACTCCCGTGGATGATGACGTTAGCCACAGGCTTCGGCGTGTTCGCCGGCGTGCTGGGGTTGTACCTTTCCTACTACACTGGAATCGCCACCGGACCCGCGATCGTCCTCGTGGCTACTGGGTTGTTCCTCGCAACCCTAGCCCTTTCTCCACGAAGAAGGCTGTTACTTAGACGGTAACGCGCCACTCCGTATTCTTCCTAACACACCAACTAACCGCTTCTAGATGTTTTTTGCATTGTAATGAGTGCTTAACCGGTCTATAGTCTCTTTATGCGCTTAGTGGAACACCTTAGGAGGTGATCAATGCGTGAAGCGCGTACGGACCGGCTCCAGGGCTCAGTGCCGCTGGGTGATGCGTTACCAGGAGGTGATGCTCGATGAAGACCGTCGTTCTATCGGTGTTTTTGGCATTGTTGTTGATCGCGAGCGGACCATGGGGGGGTGGGGGCCACCTGTGGGGCGCTGTCTCCACGATCCCGGACAACGAAGATCAGGGAGATCGAGAAGGGCCACTCCTCGCCAACCCCAACTTCGATGAACCCGGAGAGGAAGGTGCGCCACCCGTCGCGTGGGATGGCCCCGTGATGCTCGAGGGTGAAACCGCCCCGCTGCGAGGCGAGCTCGTTCAACGTTCTGGGTTCGAGGCACAATACGGAAGCCACGTGGGCTACATTTACTATGCATCCACACATCCACAGGGCTGGGTGGGCATAGCGTTCGAGCAATCCAATTTGAAGCTCCGCGCAGTAGACTCCTTATCTCCTTTGGAACTCTCCTATCGGATTCGTCACCAGTACAGCGCGGGCGTCAGCCACGTCAGCGACCACGCGGGCCTCGTAGAGGTAGAACTGGCCCACGAAGGGGAGACCTATCTCCTGCGGTACCTGCATCGCAGGCATGGTGAACTCCCCGCAGACAACCCCCATGTCGTCCACGTCGACTGCGAAGACCCTGGCTGGCAGACATGGAGCGACAACAAGCACATGCTGGACGAGGACATCGCTCAAGCCTTTCCCGCGCTGGAGGGCTTCAAGCTAACCGCAGTCCGTATAGGGATCTTGATGAACAAGACAGACCAAGAGCGTTCTTCGTTCTACTGGTTGTTCGACAGCGTACAGCTGGAGACCCCGGCAACAGCTCAGTGACCGTGCTGGGAACATCGTAGCGCTCAGGCCAACACTCCCCTGCCCTTCATGGGTCAGCAACGCGATCCCTTGGGCAGCACCGCGCCCGGCCTCCGAAGCCGGGCGCGGTGGACTTTTCCCTGGGGTCTGCCCTTGGTTAGAATGGGTATCGTTATCCCCGCTTTGTTCAAAGGAGCACGATGATCGACCTTAGCGTGAACGAAACCCAGCTCGAGCGAACCGCAGCGCGAGCCCGAGAACGAGGCATACGGATCCCCACGTTCCAGCAGATGCGCGACCCATCGCTTGTACCACAGAAGACCCAAGATGCGCTACAAGACGTGGGGCTATGGGACCTCCACCCCACGAACCTGTTCCGCATCACCTGGAAGAACGAACCCGTGCCACACGGGGGAGGCTTCGGTAAGGTGAATTGCCTGGAGCTACCTTCCGAGTTCACGGGCGTGCCAGCACGCATCTTCGCCCTGCTGGGGAAGTGGCTCCCGACAGGCTCCCACAAGGTGGGGGCCACATTCGGCTGCCTGACCCCCCGGCTGATCACCGGACAGTTCGATCCTACGTTCCACAAGGCTGCCTGGCCGTCAACGGGGAATTATTGCCGCGGCGGTGCCTACGTCGCAGCCCTGCTTGCCTGTGAGTCCATTGCCATCTTGCCCGAAGGTATGTCACGAGAGCGCTTCGAGTGGTTGTCCAAGGTCGCCGGTGAGGTCATCGCCACCCCCGGAACGGAGTCCAACGTATGGGAAATCTTCCAGAAGTGCAAGGAACTCGAGGCTACACGCGACAACGTGATGATCTTCGATCAATTCTCGGAGCTCGGCAATGGTCTTTGGCACTACGCCGTCACCGGACCCGCCATGGAGGAAGCGCTCACCGACGCCCTTGACCCTGGACAGCGGGTAGCCGGAATGGTCGTCACCTCGGGGTCCGCGGGGACGACGGCAGCTGCGGACTACCTCAAGGAACGCTTCCCCCACATCAAGGTTGGTGTGGCCGAAGCACTGCAGTGCCCTACATTGCTGTGGAACGGCTTTGGAGCGCATCGCATCGAGGGAATCGGGGACAAACACATCCCGTGGATCCACAACCTGCGCAACACCGACATGGTGATGGGCATCGACGAC
>PUMK01000326.1 GCA_003551325.1 Candidatus Acetothermia bacterium
GCGTCAGCGACAAACGTCGGTAAATCCCTTTCTCTCGCTCCCCAGTGAATCCGATCGCAGTGTGCTGGATCCCGGTGATCATGAGTGCCATGACCACGATGCCCGGCAGGAGGTAGTCGATGGCCCGCACGCCGAGATCCTCGAACATTACCGTGTCCCCGTAGATGAGGCCGAACAGCACGATGAAGAACATCGGAAAAGCCAACGTCCAGAACAGGTTATCCAGACCCCGCATGAATAACTTGGCCTCCAACCAGGTTTGTCGCAGCAGTATGCTCATCTCTACTCCCTAAGGTGCCGCCCTGTGAGGGCGAGGAATACGTCCTCCAAAGTGGCCTTGCGCACAGTCAGATCCTGCAGGACAACGCCCAGGTCGTCGGCAATGCCGGTAAGCTGACTCACCACCCGAGAGGACTCGGAAGTGTGCAACACAAGTTTGCCGGCCGTTTCAGTCACCCGAGCCGGAAGGCCCGCCTCCTCCAGCGCTTTGCGCAGTTCGTCACCCGGGTGGTCGATCTCCACAGTCGCTTCCAGTCCCGTCTCCGCAATCAACGCGTTCGGAGTATCCAAGGCGATGATCTTCCCGTGATCCATGATCGCCACTCGACGGCACAACTGCTCGGCCTCCTCCATGTAGTGCGTCGTCAGGATGACCGTCTTCCCCTTCTCCCCAAGCTGACCGATGATGCCCCACAGCTTCCGTCTCGCTTGGGGATCAAGTCCGCTGGTGGGCTCGTCCAGGAACAAAACCTTGGGATCGTTGACCAAGGCCAAGGCCAAGGCAAGCCGTTGTCTCTGACCGCCCGAAAGGCGCTCCACGAACGTGTCCTTCTTCTCCGTCAGCGCCAGTTCGTCCAGCAGCTGGGCAGCGGGGATAGCCCTTCGGTAGTAGCTGCCAAACAGCTCCAACGCCTCGGCAACGCGAATGCGGGGATAAAGCATGGTTGACTGAAGCTGAACCCCGATGAGCTCCCTGATCTCCTGACGCCCCCGGGCGGCATCTATACCCAGCATCATGATGGAGCCCGCATCTGGGTTCCGCAGTCCTTCGATCATCTCAACCGTGGTCGTCTTCCCAGCACCGTTTGGCCCGAGAATCCCGAAGATCTCCCCTTCATCCACGCCAAAGGTCACCCCATCCACGGCAACCAATGATCCATACCGCTTGACCAGGTCCTTCACTTCCAGAATCGTTCCCATCACCCTCCACCTTGCATAAAGCGGCTCCAGCCAATCTGCGTACCGCCAGTTGCCTTGAGACCAATCCCCCATGTTGGCAGAACATCTTCTGCTACGCGAACAACGCCTATCCCGCGCCCTTCATGCGTGGGAATAATTACCTTTCAGAAGGCCGTATCATAGCCCTTGCCTCCGCGCAGGTCCAGCATGCACGGTCAGCTGGGGACAAAGCTGCCGATGTACCTTCTGGCTGAGAGCCGGTGAGCTGCGCCAGGATCCCAGCGCAAGAAACACTCAACCAGTCCGGTGCGATGTATACTGGGCCACCCGATGAGCAGCATGCACGAGGCGACCCGCAGATACTGGGACGAGTCCGCAGACAGGTGGCGAGCGCTTGAGGATCAAGGCGGTCTCTGGCGCCGTTGCGCCCAGCATCCGGAACTCGCCTTCGAAGGGGGGACGCTCGATGTGATCCGGTGGTGCCTTGGCGCGCTCGATGGGCGAGATGTCTGCGTCATCGGCAGCGGCGACAACTGCGCCGCGTTCGCGCTGGCTGCTTGCGATGCACAGGTCACGTCCGTCGATATCTCCCAGCGCATCGAGGCGGGCTTGCACATGTCAGCTTGCACGAGATGAACACGCTGATGAACCGCTCGCCGATGAGCAAGCTCGGCATGCAGGCTCCCGATCAGGAGATCCTGCGTGCGGTTCTAGGGGGCGAACAACTCACCGAGCGCGGACAGTGACTTCTCGATCGCCTGAGGTGAGAGCCGCCCGAGCTTCTTCACGAGCCGTGCCCTGTCAACGGCTCGGATCTGGTCGAGAACGATGTGCCCCTCCTTGCCCTGGAATCGGCACGCAACTCGGAACGGGTACCCGTGGCTCCCGGTCGTGAGAGGTGCGACGATGTACGTTCCCATGTGCGCATTCAGTTCATCCGGCGACACAATGACACAGGGGCGCGCTTTCCTGATCTCACGACCGCGCGCAGGATCCAGAGAAACCAAGAAGACGTCGCCTCGGCGCACCTCCTCCTGCTTCACCACTCCCACTCCTCTGCATCGAACCGGGTGGGAACATAGGGATCCAGACGAACATCTTCACTACGCTCAGCCGCGGCCTGGGCGGCCTCCGCCCACCCTCTGCGCGGCCTCCCGGCTGAGGAGATCACGACCTCCCCATCGCGTGCCTCCAGTTCGATCTCCTCCGTCAGGCCTGCCTGCTCGATGAGCGCCTTCGGCAGGCGAACGCCTCTCGAGTTCCCGATCTTCACGATTCTAGTCCTCAGCATCATCGGACACCCCCAACGTGCCCACATTGTAATCACCGCATTCGTACCCCGTCAAGTTGCCCCTGCACGGGCAACACCCCGCCCAACCACCGTGCCCCTAGGCTGGTGCGGATACCCTGAGAACAGAATCCTGCCCCATCAGCCCAGAGCGAAGCGCCATCGTTGCACGGCGGAAGACCCCGGGATCGCTCGTCAGTGTCGCTCGCTCCTCGGGGGATGTGAAAAGGGTGTGGGGGCCCGTGGCGCTCCCGGCACAGAAGGACCCACGGCAGCCGCGGGGTTGGAAAGACCTCACCGGGTGGACGAACTACTCTATAACGCTTGCCCCGCGAAGAAAGCACCGCGGAAGAGTAGCCCACTGGTTACTACTGATTACGCTACTCTGAGGGATCACTTCAGATGCTTCCTCATTACAAACTGCCGAGCGGTTTCATGATGCACGGTAAAACCGCTTTTCTTGTACATTTCGACAGGCCCCATATAGTCCTCCGCTTCATTGGCGAACTCTTTGTTCGGATATGCCTCCACAAAATCAAAACCGTCTTGAGCCGCATCTTGACAGACACGCTCCAACAACAGCTTAGCAATCCCCTTTCTTCTCATTTCCGGTGCAATCGCAAAGCAGAATACCGATTTCACCTTCATGTCCGGGTGTGATTCCTCTGTCGGTACGAAACCCATGAACCGCCGCCAACAGTAGCATTTCAGGCAATCTGCCTTCGTGTTGGCGTTGCACCATCCCACAACCTCATCATCACAATAGGCGAGATAGCCTTGTATGTTCCCACCCTTGACATATTGGATGGCGTAGTTCCTTCTTGCTTCGACCGATGACGTATAGTCTTTGCCTTCAGCGTCATCATTGCACCACCACACGCAGTAACACTTATGTTCCTCCTTATTGGTAGCATGCGGCGTCGTATCGAAGAAGCGCACATAATCGTCCACAAGGCTGGGCGTCAACTTGCGAATGTCGATGTTCATGCGTTACCTCCCCCGGCAAAGCCAATCATGGCTTCCACCGGATTCCCTCCCGATTTCCGATACCCCTTCGCCTCAGGCTCCCGGAACACGATGACGCTGCCCTTCAGCCCTGTCTTGATCCTGATACCCCTCGATCGCAGCTATTACCTCAAGGATATCGCCAAGACGCTCCTCCGGGACCATTGTACATGGACAGGCTCGCAGGCCGCATCAAGCATGTGCTGAAGTCGAATGCTGTCATGCCGGTGCACACTGAACCTCGGCCTCACTCAGGACTGCATCTCGGAAGCAACAGCTGAGGTCCCTAGGAGTGCGCAGATCGGGCTCGTGGCGCTAGCTTGACTTACGTCCGCTTTTCCGTACGCTGAAGCCAGCAGGAAAGAAGGAGGAACCGAATGCCGCCCATCAAGGCCACAGAGGCGCGAGCGAAGCTGTACAGGCTGCTCGACCAAGTTGCGGAATCGCATGAGCCCATCCTCATCACGGGCAAGCGCTCCAACGCGGTGCTCGTTTCGGAGGACGATTGGCGCGCGCTCCAGGAGACGCTTCATCTGCTGTCCGTGCCCGGAATGCGCGAGTCGATCCTTGAAGGACTCAAGACCCCTGTCGAGGAGTGCTCCGACCGCCTTGAGTGGTGAGCTGGAAGATCGTCTTCACCAAACAAGCCCAGAAGGACGCCGCCAAACTGGCCGCCGCCGGGTTGAGAACCAAGGCCGAAGAACTGATCGAGCTTCTACGAGAGGATCCGTGGAGGACGCCTCCCCGCTACGAAAAGCTGTTGGGCGACCTTGCCGGTGCCTTCTCGCGACGCATCAATATCCAGCACCGTCTCGTGTACCAGATCCTCGAAGAGAAGAAGGTCGTCAAGGTTCTCAGGATGTGGACCCACTACGAGTGACATGTGCGTGTCACCCCTGAGTTCAGCGCAGGGGCAGTGCTGCCTCCACGCCCGCGAAGAATGTACAGCGGCCGAGTGCTCGCACCCTGCCAGGGGGTCGCAAAAAACACGTCCCCCAAGGTCGTGATCACTGGGACGCCCCAGCAACTGCGGCCGCCATCTGGACGTCTTGACGTCACAACGCTATAGGACTAAAGTGGCAACATGAGCACGAAGCACAGACGGGCCACGCTGTACCTGGATCCTGAGCTCCACCGGGCGTTGCGGCTCAAGGCCGCCGAGACCGACCGATCCGTGTCCGACCTCGTGAACGAAGCCATCAGGCTTGCGCTCGCCGAGGACGCTGAGGATCTGGCGGCGTTCGACGAACGGGCGTCCGAGCCAAACCTGCTCTTCGAGGAGGCAGTCAAGGAGCTACACCAGCGTGGCAGATTATGACGTCTACCTCAAGCCATCAGCGTTGAAAGAGCTGGATGCCATCGGCTCCAAGAAAGCCCGGCAGCGCATGGTACAGACGATTCGCGGCCTCGCCGAAGATCCGCGGCCCAGCGGTTGTCGCAAACTCTCGGGGAAGGACAAGTACCGCATTCGTTGCGGCAACTACCGGATCGTGTACGCGGTTCAGGATGCCGATATGTCCCTCACCGTCGTCAAGATAGGACATCGCCGCGAAGTGTACCGGTGATCACAGCACCCGCGAGCACGGGTCCAGACTGCTCCTGATCGGATTCGAAGATGCACGCGAACTACTGGGCAGCTGACGAGCACCCGGAGAGGGAACCTGCATTGCGCCAGGAGATCAGCGGTCGGTCTCCATCTATGCATGAACCCCGAGGCCTGAACCGGATCATCGCGAGGGGCACACCCGTCCTGTATTGGTGAGAGAACGTCGCGACGAGCGCCTACCTCTTCACCCGTCAGGACTCGCGCTCGGGGAAGTCTTCGACGAACGTGACCTCAGGAAACGCGGACCCGATGGTCCTGCACAAGCGGGCATCGGCCGTGACGAACCGCGCCCCGAGGCGCTCGGCAAGTGCGATGTAGGCCGCATCGTAGGCGGTGCAGCCGTGCTCCTCTGTGATGACGAGGATGCGTTCCTCCAGGCCCCAGGAGTCTGTTCTTCGAGGTGGAGCCGAGCAACCGCACTCAGGATCTCCTGGGCGTCGTCACGCGTCAACCCCTCCCAGCGTCCCCCTTCAGCCCACGCACACACCGGGACAGCACGTTCATCACCTCGTACCTCGTCAGCGTCGGCACCGCCAGCCGCACCTCGCCCGCCGCAACGTCCGCGAGCAGGCGCAGCGCACGGCCCTTGTACGGCTCGGCCGGCAGGTAGAAAGCAAGGAGCACACTGGCATCGACAACCACGATCTCCGGGGCCTTGGAGACTGTCACGTCGCGCGATCCTCGAGCTCCTGGCGCGATGCTCGCCCGAGTTCGGCGAGGTCAAGGTCGACCGCGCTGAACTTCCGAGAAAGCCTCAACGCCTCGAAGTACGCCCGCAGACGTCCATAGCGCTCGTACTCCGCGGGCGAAAGCAGCGCGCCGGCGAGCTCACCCCGGCGCTCGTTGTAGATCAACACCGCGGAATCCTCCTCAGCCGCCTTCTTGAGCAACCGACTCAGGCCCTTCTTCCCCTCCGCCACTGACACCCGATCGATGGACCGCTTGTTGTCCTTCATGATGATCACACTATATGTACATCAAGGAGCCCACACAACGGCCGCTGTGTGGGAAACGCCTCCAACCCCAGGTATAGGCAGGCTGCACGGACCTGCTCTAGCTGTTCGCTCTTCGCCCTGTACCCAGAACACGTTGTCGGCTTGTCAGGCATCTTCTCCCCACCTCAGATGCTCGCGATGCGTATGGAGCGCCAGACCGCTCCGCAAAGCATTGGTCTGGGTGGTCGTATCAACTGCTCCTAAGACAAGAACTGCTCGCACTATGTGAAGGGGACCGTACGATTCCTGCTCTCCGCGATGATCACTAGTTGCTGGCTCGCCTCCTGCAGACCACGGGCCAGCATGGGCGACAGGGCGTTGTCGACCAAGATCCTCATCCCGACTGCACGAGAGGGAGTTCGCGCTCTTGGAGGACAGTAGCAGCATAAAGAAGGGCCTCTTGGATGTCCTGCTGCTCCAGATCAGGATACGCTTCTAGGATCTCCGCGTGTGTCATCCCATCGGCAACCATCCCCACTACCGTCGCCACCGGGATGCGAACCCCCCTGATGCACGGAACTCCGCCCATCTGCTGGGGGTTTACCGTGATCCGTGTGAACTCCATAGGCCACCTCCAACACCGATTCTACCACGGGAAGCCTCGGACGACCGCACCCCCCGAGGTCGCAAGAAGACAGTCCTGACATGCGCCTCTGCCCCTTCAGCTTCACATAGACCTGTACCGGGCGGACTCCATCCACTTCCTGCACGCCATGGAAAACCACCTCGTCACTGGGAAGCACCACGGCTTGAGCATGTTGTCAAGTCGGGCTATTTAGTCAAGCAGACAGCGTCTCCCTCGTGGCAGGCCGGAACCTCTACTCCCGGAACAGAAACCGCTCGGGGTTGGTGGAACAGAAGGCGTGCTTCTCTTCTTGGATGAGGGCCGTGGTGCGGGAGAAGAGGCCGAGGTACTGATTGTAGGAGTCGATCCACATCAGGTTCACGGCGAAGTCGGAGCCGAACAGAAGCCGGGCTTTGAGCTTGTCGGCGTCGGCTTGGGGAAGTCCATTCAACAACGTCCGCAGCTCTCGGTAGTACTTCTCGCTCGTCGCGCGGCACGAGATGTCCACATAGACGTTCTCGCACTTCAGCGCCAGTTCAACGGTCTGATCCCGGCGCGCCTCGTCCCCCTTCCCGGGCGGGA
>PUMK01000367.1 GCA_003551325.1 Candidatus Acetothermia bacterium
CCGGTTGAAGCGAGAAGCTCCCGAAGCGCTGCGGAGAAGTCCACCGCCGCCCCCTATCCGATCCAGGCCACGGTCTGACCCGCCGAGACCTGATCGCCAGCACGAACCGCAAGCCTTCTGACCGTGCCATCTCCAGGGGCCCGTATCTCCGTCTCCATCTTCATCGCCTCGACAACGACGAGCGTGTCACCTTCCCGAACCGGCTGGCCCTCGCTCAGCACCACGCGGACGACGCTACCCGGCAGTGGTGATGTCACCTGTATACCCGACGATGCTGGTGCATCATCCTGCTCCGGAACAACGCTGACGGTTTCCACCTCCACCGCATACGATCTGCCGTCCACCACAACACGATCACCGTCGATGAGCACACTGAACGGCCGTCCGTCCACCATGACCGTGTAGGTGTCCTTCTCGAGCTTTGTCTGTGGCGGGGTCTCGGGCAGCGCCTTGCGCAGTCGTTGTTCGGCCTCCCCTTTGAGAAAGGCAACACCTTTCTCCTTGCACGTGGCTACGATGAAGATGTGTTCATCGTTGACGGGCAACCCCTCTCGCTGGAGCAGCGCTCGAGCCGCCTCCGCTCCCTTGTGGGGATCGGCATCGTTAAGTTCGAGTGGCGAAACGGTGCTGGGCTCGCGACCAAGCTGTGCACTCGCAAGCTTTACAATCTCGGGATCTGGATCGACGGGCGGGCGACCGTAGTAGCCCAGCACCATCAGCCCGTATCCTTGTGCAATCTTCTCCCACGGACCCAGGAAGACGTTGTTGTACGCTTGTTGGAAGTAGAACTGCGATACAGGGGTAACCGACGTGCCAAATCCTCCCCGCCGAACAACTTCCTCCATGGCCGAGATCACCTCAGGAAAACGATCGAGGGTTCCGTTGTCCCGCATCATCTGCGTGTTCGCCGTAAGCGCACCCCCGGGCATTGGAGAGAAGGGGATGAGCGGCTCCACAGCCTTGGCCTCAGGCGGCATGAAGTACGCCCTCATGCAGTCCTTGAACACCGCCTCGGCCTCGATGAGCTTCTCGATGTCGACATCCAGCTCGTAATCCGTCCCCCTGAGCGCGTGCCACATCGTCACGACATCTGGCTGACAGGTACCCCCGGAAACCGGGGCCATGGAGAGATCGATCTGATCTGCCCCTGCGTCGAGGGCGGCCTTGTAGCACAGTATGCTCACACCAGCGGTCTCGTGCGTGTGAAACACGATGCGTGTTTCCGTCGGCAACAGGGCTCGGGCCCGCACGATCGTGTCGTACACCACCTGCGGCGTTGCGGTTCCCGATGCATCCTTGAAGCACACTGAGTCGAATGGAATGTCCTCCTCAAGGATCCTGCGTAGCACGGACGCATAGAAATCCGGCGTATGTGCTTCAGCCCATCCCGGTGGAACACCCATCATCGTTACGCAGACCTCGTGGCGCAATCCTGCGTCCGCAATGCACTGACCGCTGTACACAAGGTTGCCCACGTCGTTCAACGCGTCGAAGTTGCGGATCGTAGTGATGCCATGCTTGGCAAACAGATCGGCGTGCATCCGGATGATGTCACGAGGCTGTGAGTCCAGTCCGACCACGTTGATCCCACGGGCGAGCGTCTGCAAGTTCGCCTCAGGGCCCGCTGCTTTCCTAAATGCATCCATCACGTCAAAGGCGTTCTCGGCTGCATAGAAGAACGCGGACTGAAAGGTCGCCCCACCGCCCGACTCGAAGTGGGTCACACCCGCCTCTCGAGCCGCTTCCACCGCCGGAAGGAAATCGGATGACAGGACCCGAGCCCCGTACACCGACTGAAATCCATCACGGAACGCTGTGACCATCACTTCGACACGCCGTTTGCTCACGACTGCTTCCCCCTCTTGGCCATCACCGCCGCAACAGCTGCTGCCACAGCCCCATCATCCCAGGATGAACCCGAGGACGAACCATCATCCAGCGGCCGTCCACGTTGCCAACGGGCGACGCACCGGCTCATGAGCCACAAGGCCGTTACGAGGAGTCCTAGGAAGACGAACACCGCACCGACACCGACCAGCATGACACGCAGACCATCAATTAGCACGCTACGTCCCCCGCGAACACGGAGTGTGTATGCCCGTCACCGTCTGTGAGCACAAGCGCACCCCGATCGTTGATACCCCTGACGCATCCCCGGACCACACCGGTTGGGACCCGCACCTCCACCGTCTCGTCCAGTGACCACAAGCGTTCCGCCATCTCCCGTCGCATCGCCTGAGGTCCCAGCCGCTCAAGCTCCATGACCGCAGACGAGAAAGCGGCAAGCACCGCCTCGGCGAACACATCCCGGTCGACAGGCTGTCCCAGTGCATGAGCTAGCACGCATACCGGAACGTCGACGCATGCTGCATCCTCAACGGACATGTTGAGGTTGACGCCCAGCCCCAGCGCCACGACCGGAGACTGGCCTCCCTGCCACCTGCCCTCCGCCAAGACCCCAGCGATCTTCTGCCCCTCGACGAGCACATCATTGGGCCACTTGATCTTGGGTTCCAGAGCGTAGCCCTCCAAGACGCGGGAGACTGCGATGGCCATACAGTGCGTCAACCAACCTGGGCCCCAGCGCTGCACGGCCGGAGGAAGCCCCTTGAGGAGCACCGTCATGTAGAGGTTGCCAGGCGGAGAGTGCCAGCAGCGGCCCGCACGCCCTCGCCCGGTGGTCTGGCGATCGGCAAGGAGCACCGTCCCATGGGCGAGTGTCGCGGCGCCGCGCAGAGCACAGGCATTGGTGGAGTCGACCTCCCCCAGCCGCTCGACCGTAAACCGGAGTTCCCCGTCCGAATCCACGCCTGCCATCACCAGCTCCCGTTCAGATCCTATACCGATCCGCCTTCGTGTCAACTCGGATAGCCCCAATCCATCCGGGCATAGGCCATCGCCCCCCCCTATTTCCGGGACGCACCAGGACTCATTCGGGCACGACACCCAGCGACGCTGTGACGTCCAACCCTCGATCGCGTAGGGCTTCCACGAAGGGGTTGATGCCAATCGCGTCACTGGCGATGTGGCCGGTGACCACGAGATTCACCGCACGGCCCGCGCAGGCTTCGGTCAACCGACGAGCATCCTGGGGCCGACAGTGGATGTAGATCACGGTGTCCACGCCATGATCGAAGTAAGCCAACGCCACAGGGAACCCTCCGTTCGTCCCCGCCCCATGGGCAACCACAGCGCGGCCCACCGGGTTGTTCCGACGACCGACCACAACTTGAATATCGGTTAGCGCATTGCGGAATTCCCCAAAGCGCTCCTCAAGATGGAGGATCAGCTCCTCCACTGTGGCTGAAGGGCTGAGCTCTGCGACAGCAGCGGCCATCCGTCTGCGGCCGATCTCGTCCAGCGGCGTGTGCACGTTCATGTAGGCCAGACCGAGCATGCGTGCTACTGCCGGTGAACGGTCGTAGTTGCGCATCGCATCGAGCATCCTACGCTCGTAGATCAACTCAGCCACTGCAGCATGGGCCCGCTGCTCGCTGACGCCGACCGCGGTCATCTGCACTACGTGTCGCTCTAGGACACGGTGGTAGTGAAGCACTGCTGTTCCGCCAGCCGGATGGTGCGCAATGGCGAGGTCGTAGCCCAGCTGCTTCGCCAACACCAGTTCAGCGGCGTCCAAGTCGACACCGACCAGAGCCCGCTTGAGCCCCTCTCCCGGGACGTAGACCGCAGAATCAGGCGGTACCTCGTCCATCTCTGCCAACGCCAACGCAAGCTCCATGACGTCCTGTGTGTTCACAAAGCCTCCTCTCGTGTCCGCTAATAGTAACGGCTGATGGCGTGCATGAACCCCGGGCACACAAGCTGGACGGAAGGCGTGACGAGGTCGGCTTGACGACAACGCGTTCAACGTGTAGGAGATCCAAGGATCAAAGGAGGGGACATGGACAAGCGATCGTACGACGAACTCGTCACATTTCACGGCCATAGCTGCCCTGGACTGGCGTTCGGCTATCGCATGACCGTGGCGGCCCTGGACGCCCTCGGCATCGGCCGAGCCTCGGACGAAGCGTTGGTGGCCATTGTGGAGAACGATGCCTGCGGGGTTGACGCAGTTCAATTCATGGCCGGATGCACGTTCGGCAAGGGGAACCTCGTGTTCCGCGATTACGGGAAGCCCGTGTATACGTTCCTCGACCGCGGTACTGGCCGGGCCGTTCGCGTACTGGGACACGGCCGAGGGCTTCCCGAAGAGCTCCGCGGGGATCGCGAGGGGTCGACCGGATGGCTCCTCACGGCTCCCCCGGAGGAAGTGGTCTCCTGTGCAGAGGTCAGGAGATCACCGCCACCGGTCGCGCGCCTGCACAACTCCAAAGCCTGCGACGCCTGCGGGGAACGCGTCATGGAGTCACGGCTTCGCGTCGTGGATGACCGCCATCTGTGCATTCCCTGTGCGGAGGGCACCGATGCAGCATGATCCCTGGGCCTGACAGCCGCGCACCACCACGCTGTGCATCGTCACTGTACACCTGCACGGGCAAGCCCCAGCTTCTCGGCAAGCCGGAGCACCTGACGGATCTCCGCTCCGGTGGGACGCCGAGAGAGCTCGGCGAAGGCGTGGGCTCGATGCGCCGGGTAGTACTGCGCCATGATGTTGATGAAGCTCCCGGAAGAGACGTGCTCTGCGAAGAAACGAAGTACCCGATCCGAACAGGCAAGCCCTTCAGGAAGGACAAGATGCCTCACCAGCAGTCCTCGGACAGCAAGACCGTGTGCGATCGTGAGGTCACCTACCTGTCGGTGCATCTCCAGCACAGCCGCTCGAACAAGTTCCCAATAATCTGGAACCCCAGAGTACTGCTCCGCCAGTGCGGAATCCCCGTACTTGACATCGGGCATGTAGATGTCCACGACACCTTCGAGAACGCGCACCACCTCAACCGACTCGTAGCCACCGCAGTTCCACACCACGGGAAGCCTCAGCCCTCCCTCAACGGCCAGCGCCAGCGCTTCGACCAACGCCAGCGCTTGATGCGTCGGCGTCACGAAGTTGATGTTGTGACAACCCATGCGCTGCAGCGAAAGCAACCAGTGGGCAAGCTGCTCTACGGACACCTCTTCGCCGGCACCGCCTTGGGAGATGTCATGGTTCTGACAGAAGACACACCGGAGCACACAACCCGTGAGGAACACCGTACCTGAACCGCCCGTGCCGACAAGCACACGTTCCTCACCGTAGTGGGGACCCACGTTGGCCAGCCACGGGCGCCTTCCGGCACCGCACAAACCACGTTCGTCGCGGATGCGGTGTACCCCACAAGCCCGTGGGCACAGGCGACAAGGCGCAGCCAACGCTCGTAGAGCTTTGATGCGTTCGGCGAATCCTGCGTGGCCAAGGCTCAGGTATGCTGGCGCACGACCGGCGTGTTCGGCTGACATCCCCTCAGTTGACATCTCCAAGGTAGCATGGGGCGGCATCTGGGTCTTGTGCCAGCCGCGGCAAGACTTCCGCCAATACGGATGGGTAGACCCTGTGCTGATCCAGTTGGTCCAAAGGAAGCCAGGCGTAACCCACCTGAGGTCCATCCGGCTCGCATCCTTGGCAAGGCTCTACCCCATCCGGAAGGTGACAGACGAACATCAGCTCCAGCTGATGCTCCGGGCTCTCAGCATGGGCAAACTCATGGTGAGCCCCGATGTAATCACGCACCAGGACCAGATCACCGATGTCCACCGACACTCCGATCTCCTCACGACACTCGCGCTGGAGCGCTTGGGGAAGGGTCTCACCGGGCACTTGACCCCCGCCGGGGAGCAGATGGTAAGTCCCCTCAGCATCGCGGTTCACGGTGACCAACAACGCTCCGTCCCGAATGATGATCGCCTTGGTGGCAGTGCGCACGCGGTGGTGCATGGACACCTCCTCGGACCAAGTTTAGCGGCAATCGCCACCTATTGTGACGGATGCCCGGCACATTCCGTAATACTGGAACCCGATTACCCCCACAGGTCAGGTGCGTCGGCGGTCAAAGCTCGAGTGCACACGCGTGGAGGAACCGCTAGAATTGGGCACTCGGAGGAGGCTAGCCCATGGTCGGATGGATTGCGCTCGGTGTGTTCGTGGTATTGTTTGTCGTGGTCGTAGGCATCTACAACCGTCTGGTACGGCTACAGGTGCGGGGAGAGGCTTCGTGGCGGGACATCGACACGTTGCTGCGCAAACGCGCCGATCTCATCCCCAATCTCGTGGAAACAGTCAAGGGTTATGCCTCACATGAACGAGGTCTCCTGACCCAGGTTGCCGAGGCCAGATCTGCGTCGCTCAAAGCACGCACACCCAAGGAACAGGGCCAAGCCGACGACATGCTACAGTCCACCCTGAAGACGCTCTTCGCTGTCGCTGAGAACTACCCGGAACTCAAGGCCAACACGAATTTCGTCGCCCTTCAGAACACCCTTGAAGGTCTTGAGGGAGAGATTGCCCGTGCCCGCCGCTACTACAACGCCGTAGTCCGGGATTTGAACACAGCGATCCGCGTCTTCCCACAGAACATCATCGCAGGGTTGTTCCGCGTGCAAGGCCGCGAGTTCTACACGCTCCCGTCCGAGGAGATGCGTGAGCCGCCACAGGTGAGTTTCTCGCAATGAGACGCTGTGTGTTGTTGCTTCTCCTTTTGTGTGTGCTGCCGGCATCAGCGCAGGTCATCGACAGCTTTCACGTAACCTTGGAGATCCACGATGAAGGTGTGGTTGCAGTCACCGAGCGGATCGCTGTTCGGTTTGATGTCGGGCGCCGCGGCATCTTCCGCGAGATTCCCCTCGCTTCAACCCTGCCCACGGGCGAACGCTTCAGGGTTCGTGCTACCGTGGATAGCGTGCTGGCCAACGGAGCTTCCGTACCTGTGCGCGAAACGACGGAGAGCGGCTACCTAGTCCTGCGCATCGGCGATCCCAATCGTCTTGTCCGGGGCACGGTGAACTACACCATTGCCTACCGCATCGAACGGGCACTCCGACGCTACGACGACGAAGTGGAGCTCTACTGGAATGCCATTGGCCACGAGTGGGAGATGCCTATCCGCGCGGTTACCGTCGAGGTGCGCGTGCCGGATGGGCTTGATGAAGAGCATGTTGATGTTGTGGGCTTCCAGGGAATCGTGGGAAGTCGTGAACCGTTTCACCTCACATGGGATGACGGACTGCTCGTCGGCAAGACGGAACGGCTGAACCCGGGGGAAGGCATCACGGTCGGTGTGAGG
>PUMK01000319.1 GCA_003551325.1 Candidatus Acetothermia bacterium
ACGTGTGGCTCGAGAACCCCACCGGCCGGGACATCCGCAACAACGACAAAGTGGTGTATCTGGACCTGAGCAGTGCCATCCAGGGCTCGCAGTGGCAGATCTCGTTCGTCCCGTTGGATGAGGGCGGGCGCGTGGACGGCTGGGTGACGAACCCATCCGCCGGGCACTTCGTGGAAGGGGACAGCCGGTCCTCAGTGTCGGAGCCGGGGAACGCTCACCGGGTGATCACCGTAGGCGCCTACACCACTAAGGCGAGCTGGGTGTCGTCGGCGGGCCCGCAATCCCCGGAGCGGTACACTCCGGACACGCTGGCCTTCTTCTCCTCCCACGGCCCCACGAGGGACGGACGGCCCAAACCCGAACTCTCAGCTCCGGGCGCATGGATCGCCGCCGCCCTTTCCGGTGACAGCACCCCCAACCCGTCGATGAAGCTTCCGGGCGGCGACTACCGGATGATGGCCGGAACGAGCATGGCTGCCCCCCATGTCGCCGGGGCGGCAGCGCTCCTTCTTAGCCTGGAGCGGGAACTCGACTGGCAAGAGCTCGCCCTCGCCCTCACCTCGGCAGCGCGGGCCGACAGCCACACAGGCACCGTCCCCAACGACGCCTGGGGCTCGGGCAAACTTGACGTCCTGGCTTCGGTGGCTACCCTGCCCGAGGATGACCTACCCGTACCCGGGGAACGTCCTGTGCTTGAACTCCTGGAGAAGCTCGTCCGCACGGAAGCGGTGCTCATCTACCGCCTCCCCGAGGGGACAGGCCGCGGGGACCTTCACATCTACGATCTTTCGGGACGCAGGCTCCTGGCGGTACCCATCGAGCAACCACAAGGGCAGTACCGGTGGAACCTCATCACCCGGTGGAACCGCCTCGTGGCGGACGGCCTGTACCTCGCGGTGTTGATCACCGATCAGGGAAGCTCGGAAGTGCAACGGGTGGTGGTACAACGATGAGATGGATGACGCTTGCCCTGCTGCTCCCCATCCTTGTGGGAGCATCGCTTCCGGCGTTGGCTTACCACGGGGTGGACATGCCCCTCGAGCTCTCCGGCAGCGCCCGGACTACGGCGCTTGGCGGAGCGTTCCTGGCCGTGGCCGACGACGAATGGGCGCCCCTCTACAACCCGGCGGGCCTGGCCCGGCTCCAGCGCTGGGGGATCGCCACATCGCATGCCGACCAATTCGGGGTGGCATCCGTCACCACCGTGGCCGCCGCAGGACCTTGGCTGGGAACCGCGGTCACGCTCGTCCACTCTGGCCTCATCGAACCCGACCTCGCCTACGTTTCCTTGGGAGGGGTAGCGGGGGTCGGGATCCCCCTCTTCTGGGGGTTCTCCGTGGGCGCAAGAGGCCGGGCTGTCAGGATGCTGGCCCCGGGGGACAACACGGGCTGGGCGGCGGACCTGGCGCTTCTGTGGCGCGGACCGTTCAGCTTGGGCTTCGTTGTCGAGGGATTGTGGTCGCAGGATGTGATCGGCCGCGGCGGGCATCACGAGCCCTGGCCCCAGCGGCTGGCCATCGGCGCAGCCGTGCCCCTGAACTGGCCAGGACCCGCCCATGGGCACGCAGCCTTAACGCTGGAGGGGTTAGGCGACCGCCCGCTGGCCCTGCGGGCGGGGGTGGAGACCTGGATCCACGGTTTCGGCTTCCAGGCGGGCGTCGCCCCATCGAGGGTTTCCCTCGGCATCTCGGTGCGCTGGAACACACTTCAGCTTGACGGCGTGACCGTGTTCCACGACGCTCTGGGAACTGCGTTCCGAGGAACGCTGACGGTGAGGTTTCAACGATGAGATCAACGAACAACAAACGCGGATTGCTGCTCGCGATCTGCTGTGCATTGCTGCTTGGTATGGGGCTTGGCGCCCTGGGGGAGGAGCCGCGCAGGCCCGATCCCGAGGCCGTGTGGGACGCGTGGACGCAAACGCCATCCGAGGTACTCCAGGAGGAGGTGCAGACGCCCTCCATCGTAGCCGACAAGGACGACGCCCGCCCCGACGAAGAGGACCCCGAGGAGGACGTGCCCCAGGTGGACACGGACGCCTTCACCCTCACGGTCAAGGGTCAGCAACGCTGGAACGTGCGCCTCGGCGTGGGGGACCCAATGGCGCTGAGTCCGATGGGGCTTGCCCCTGGACTGCCCGTGCTCGAGCAATCCCCCCGCGCAGACATCCCCGGCACGGTGATGGACTTCCTGACGCTCGAGGCCCGCTTCGACGACCAACTGGGCCCGGGCTTTCAACACCTGTCGATCACCCTGGACCGCGATCCATGGAGTGGAGAACTGGGCGACTTCTTCGCCGGTGTCCCCGAACTCGGGGTCTACAACAAGAAGCTCCTCGGCGCACGCATAGGCTACACAGGCGATGGCTTCACGGCGACGGCGGTCGCCGCTCGCCTCCAAGGCATCTCCGATTCCAGAACATTCCGTGGTACGGCAGCCTCCGGTGAACGCCTGTTCACCTACCTTGACCCGGAGGATCCGTGGTCGCCCGCGCCGTACACCCGTTCTGTCCTCGGGCTCTACCATCACCGACTGCGCCTTCCGTACGTGGAAGGGTTCTCCGAGGTGCTGCTCACGCTGAAGGACGGCACGGAGCTCTCGGCCTTCCTCACCGAGTACGGCCTTGATTACATCGTGGAGCTGTTCGAGGCTGCACCGTCCAAAGCGCTCCCCAGCGGAGAGTTCATGATCCTCGAGGACGACGGCGACATCCTTCTCCTCAGGAGCCCCCCCGACGCCCTGTTGCGCCGTCGCGTGCGCGATGCGATCAACGACTACAACACCCGCGAGGGGCTGGTGGATGAAGACCGGAAGCGCTACCCGTTCGTCAGCGGCTCGGAACTGGAACAGGAGTTCCTCACCGGACTCCAGGCGTTCGCCCTCATCGAGGTCGACGGCGAAGATTACCGCTTCCAGGACGCCGGACGCCGCCGCTACCTGTCCCTCGGCGAACGGGACATCCTCGAGGGAACGCTCGACCTCTACGTGCGTCGGCCGGGCCAAGAAGCGTTCCTCCCCATCGACCACCCCGAACTCGCCGCGTACGCGTGGACGCTGTTCCCGGAACGGGGTGTCGTCAAGATCGACTTCCCCTCAGCGTTCTTTGACGAGAACGCTGCTCTCAGAGCCACGTTTGACCACAAGCGCGAGGGCAACGTGTTCATGCTGGGGCTCTCCATCGTGCCCCGCTCGGAACGTGTGTACCGGAACAACGAGCTCCTCACCCGCGAGGTTCACTACAGCATCGACTACGAGGTCGGCGTCCTGATCCTCTTTTCCGCCCTGGGGGAGGACGATGAACTGCGGGTAGAGTTCGAGCGCCAGCGCGGGGCACTCGGCGTGCCTACGGACTACGAACGGGCGATCTTCGCTGTGACGTTTGCCCTACCCGATACGGACAACCTTGAGCTCGTCGTCGCTCGAGCCGCCGACCTAGGAAGCCCCCAACCCGATACCCCCACGATGCCCAACACACACACCGTGGCCGGCCTGCGCCTGTCTGGCGACATCGCCGGATGGGACTACCGCCTGACGATGGGCGGCTCGCAGAACGTGTTCCCGCCAGGAGAGAACGCCCGGCTGGCTGGCCCCAACCGGATCAACGTCATCCGCGAGGCCACCGTGTTGGGTGACGACGTGGCCGTGTTCGGTCATCAAGACGGCCTCACCGTCCACGACGGCGTGGAGTTCCGCCACTACGGACCGGCCGAGGGCCTGGGAGGCCGCCAAGTACGCGATCTGCTCGCCCTCCCCGACGCCCTGCTTGTCGCCACCGAGGCCGGTCTGACCGTGGTCCGTCTGGTGGACCCCTCACCCTTCGACCGCGTCGGTTCCTGGGTGCGGCTCCTTTCCCAACACGGGTTCCCCGGCAAGGAAGCCACTGCCCTGGCCATGGGCGGGGGGAACGTGTACCTGACGACCGACGAGGCTCTCGCCTGGTTCGCGCCGGGCGAAGAGGAGGAACCCGACCTCTGGTCGGTGGAATCACTCCCCGACGGGGCAGGGACCGGTCCCCACACGCTCCTTTGGGCCCACGGGAAGCTTTACCTCGGCAGCACCAACGGTCTCCACGCCTGGGACGGAGAGATGTGGCGACGCGTGGGCGGCGTTACCGGAGAGGTGCGTGCGCTGGCACGGATTGACGATGTTCTGTACGTTGCCACCGGCCGCGGGATTCGCGCCCTCCGCGATGAACAAGGAGCAGGCTGGATCGCCCCTGGCACGGACGTGCGCGCGCTGTCCGCTTTCCGTGGGGTCCTGTGGTACGCTGGGCCCGAGGGCCTGTTCCGTGAAGGGGACCTCACGCCCACCGTCGCTCAGCCCGTCACCGCCCTGGGGCGCGCCGATTTCGCCCTATGGGCTGGCGGACGTGCCGACGCAGCATACAACCTCGACCTCTGGCGTGTGGACGACCGCATCGAGCACTTCCCACCACGCGTGACGCAGATCGACGGACGTGACCGGGGAAGCTTCGAGGACATCCCCGTCATCGACCACACGGCCGTGGGGCTCACCGCACACCTGACAGCCCAACGGGAGATCGGCGACTGGGACGTCGACCTGGAGGTCTCAAGCCGCGGGAGTGGCTACCAGGAGATCGGAAGTGCCCGTGGTGCAGAGACCCACCGGGCCGTGTTGTCACTTACCCACGACGCCGGCCCGTGGCTATGGAAGGTGGACGCCCGTACCGACTGGCGCGAGGTCCAGCCCGGCGTCGAGGGGCTTACGGATGCCCACCGCTTCGGCGTCTCCCTCACCTACCAGGAGGAAGGGGAATGGAGCGGTGGTGCCCGGCTCCACTGGGAACTCGGGGACATGCTCACCGTGCCGGACGGAACGTTATCCGCAGGATTCGACGTCACGTGGAAACCTGGCCCCACCTACGCGTTGAGCCTTACCCCCAAGCTGGAAGGCGACGGGTTGATCGGTCTCGAGCGCGTCACCTCCGGCTACAGACTGTCGGCGAGCTTCCCCGGCGACACATGGACGGGAAGCCTATCGCTGAGCGGTCATCTGCGCTACCCCGACTGGCGCGCTGTCGGACGCATCGACGCGTCGACCACCGTCAAGCCCTGGTCCGGGTGGATGTTCGAGCTTAAGGGACATCGCCCGTACCGCACGGATGGTCGAGGACCCGGCGATCAGGGTGCCGACCTCACGATCCGCTGGCGGGACAGCACCGACGCCGTCTCATGGACGGTCACCTGGACGGAGACCCTCCGCCACCGCATCGGAACGGACACCGTACGCTGGGAGCGTTCGGCAGCCACCGAATTCCGCTGGGCAACGGTCGCGCTCAACGCCGCCGAGGTCACCCCCACGCTGCGGCTCTCCTACGACGACACGGTGCGCGAGGACCGCTGGCAGGCACAGCTCAGCGGGAGAATCCGCACCGACGACACGAACCTGCAGCTAAGCGGCACGCTCACCCAAGGCTACCGTCCCGCGGTCGAACGTCGGGAGCGCACCCTCGCCACGAACGTCCGCTGGGAGTACACCGGCTGGGCCGGTCTCACCCCCAGCGTGAACTGGCAGAGTTCGTGGCAGTTCCTCACACCCCCCGTGTACGGCGACCGGCTGACGGATCGCCACGAGCTCACCGGGAGGTTGACCTGGGAACCTGAGGAAGTCCCGTGGAAGAATGAACTGAGCCTCACCTACCGCAGCCGCGATGACAGCCTCGCCCTCACGAACACCCTCTCCGTTCCTACCGACTGGGGCACGATCCGCATTACGGCAAACGCTATGTTGAGGGACGAGGTGCTGCGCGGGGACGTTTCCGCAAGCAGCGCCTGGACCTTCGGGGAGATGTGGAACCTGGGCGCCCAGCTCGGCTACACGTTCATCCACCGACCTGAGGACGCCACCCGCCATGCCCTCATCGCGGGCGTCTTCCTCACCGCCACGTTCTAGAGGGGGCTCCCCGGACGGCGGCGGGGGGTAAGGGAGCCCGGGAGCCCGACAGCGTTATCCCGGGGGAGACAACAACGTGGTGGCGGCTGACGTCGGACGCTGGTTTCCCCTACAACCCGAGCAACGCCCCAAGGTTGACGCCGAACCCCAAACGGTGAGATGTTCCCAGCATGGGGTGTGTCATGAGCGCGTAGTCGAGGAAGAACTGTTGCCAGCCAACCCCGAGACCCAATGCCCAACGCACTGTGCCCCCCGAGAGCTGTACGCCCATCCGCACCTCGAGCGGGTCGATCTGCCAGCCGATTCCCAGGGCCGAATAGTGCGAACTCAGTTCGAGGGCGCTGAACAGACCTAGCGGGAGTTCGGCCGCCACACCGACAGCGAGTTCCGTGCTCCAGCCGCGCGAATCGCCCACACTCATCCCAAGCCCCAGATCACGGATGGCAAGACCCGCGCTCAGCTCACCCAGAGGCGTCGGGAACGCCGTCATGAACCCCAGGTCCAAAGCCACTCCAATGGCGCTCTCGTCGGCCATCCGTGCCGTGTTGATCTTGAAGTTGGCCCCAAGAGCGGCATCGAATGGGATCGGCAGGAACGGAACGTCC
This sequence comes from Candidatus Acetothermia bacterium, assembly GCA_003551325.1. Lineage (GTDB taxonomy): Bacteria > Bipolaricaulota > Bipolaricaulia > Bipolaricaulales > Bipolaricaulaceae > B1SED10-245. The sequence goes on from PUMK01000319.1 coordinate 6,519, forward strand.
TGTGTTCTGAGCCCACCGCCCGCCACCAGCGCAAACTGCGAGTAGTTAAGCGGTGCCCCTTCCGGATCGGTGATCCCGCCCACGGAGAGGTACGCCAGCCCGCCGCCCAGCGAGGGCGCTGCCCCGGCGACCCAGCCCACACCGTAGAGTCCCATCCCACCGGTGTAGCTCGAGTCAGCCCGAAAACCTCGCTGATGGGCAAGCCCTGCCGGGTTGTAGAGCACGGCCTCCGTTCCCCTGGCCAGGGCGGTGTACGCCCCAGCCAGGCCCATCGCCCGTACGCCCAGCCCAACGTCCAACGGGTTCAGCGTCCCCTGCGCCGGAGCCATCGCCCCGATCAGGAGCACGGTCGCAAGCGCTAGCATCGTTCGCATCATTACCCCCTCACCGCACCACGAGAATCCGACCTGTATCTGAGCGGATGGTGGTGTTCTCGCCGAGTACGGCGGTGACCATGTAGAAATACACACCGCTGGGCAGCGCCCGACCACGGTCGTCCGTCAGGTCCCAACGGACCTCAGCTCCGCCGACATCGTCCTCGTGCACCTGACGGCCGATGAGGTCGAAGATGTGGATCCGAACGTTCCTGGCATTCTCCGGTAGGAACAGCTTGATCACCGCCTGGCTGTCCACCGGGTTGCGCGTCAGCCGCGTTCCGATAGGCTCCGCCCCCTGCTCGCGCACAAAGATCT
>PUMK01000167.1 GCA_003551325.1 Candidatus Acetothermia bacterium
CACACCGCGCGGGGTCGACAGCCTCCACCGCTGCCGTACAGATCTTCCGGGCGTCCTCGCGCAACCGATCAGCGTTGCCCACGTCCCACCCCTCCTCTATGCTTGTCCTCATGGAAACCCGTGCCTTGCTGGCCGAGGTGGACCGCAGACTGGCCCACCGCTATGGACATCCGCGCCTCGGACGCGAAGATCCACTCACCCTGCTTGTACGCACGATTCTTTCCCAGAACACCTCCGACCGCAACCGCGACCTGGCGTTTGAAGCGCTGCGCGCCCGCTGGGCCACGTGGGAGGCGTTGCTCGGGGCAAGGGAGGACGAGGTGGCCGAGGCGATCAAGGCTGCGGGGCTTCACCACCAACGAGCGCGCAGGCTGCACGATGTGCTGAGCCGCGTTCTTGAGGAAGCGGGAACACTGTCGCTTGACTTCCTCGAGCGGCTCACCCCTGAGGAGGCCGAGGCCTGGCTCCTTCGCCTTCCGGGGGTGGGGAAGAAGACCGCGTACATCGTCCTTCTCATGGGGTTCGGGATCGGCCGATTCCCGGTGGACACGCACATCCAACGGGTTACAACCAGGCTGGGTCTCCTCTCCCCGAAGCCGGAGCCCCATGCCGCCCTCGCCCCGCTTGTACCTGAGGGCCGTGAGGAACCGCTTCACCTGAACCTCATCAGGCTTGGTCGAGAAGTGTGCTCGGCGCGGCGTCCTCGATGTGCTGTCTGTCCGCTGGCCGATCTGTGTGCCTATCCGGCAAGCAAAGCTGATCCCAAGCTACGCATGCTCCTCAAGAAGCCAGCCCTCGCCGAGGTGGCTGTCCTTGTGAGGCACAGCGACGGCAGCGTGACCACGACCCGGTCCGACCGGTCGCAACTCCTCACGTTGCTCGCCGACCCCAAGGTGATCGCTGTAGAGGCAGCAAGCACGGTTACCCCCAAGGAGGTGTGATGCATCGACAACAAGCACTGGAACTTGTGGAGAGCACGATCAAGACTCGCAACCTTGTCAAGCACATGCTGGCCGTGGAGGCCGGCATGCGGGCCCTTGCTCCACGATTCGAGGAGGATCCGGACCGGTGGGGGCTCGTCGGCCTGCTCCACGACCTCGATTACGCGCTCACGAAGGACAACCCAGAGCTACACGGCCTTAAGACTGTTGAACTCCTGGAAGCCCAAGGCATCACGGACAAGGAGATGCTCGACGCTATCCTCGCACATGCCGATCACCAGCCACCCACAACCCCAATGGGACAGGCCTTGTGTGCCGTCGATCCTCTCACCGGCCTCATCGTCGCCGCAGCGCTTGTCCACCCCCAGCGTCTGGCCGGACTCACGCCGGACAACGTCCTGAACCGCTACAAGGAGAAAGGATTTGCCCGGTCCGCCTCCCGCGAGGGGATCGCCTCCTGCCAACAACTGGGGATGGACCTCGCCGACTTCTTTAACGAGGTCCTTACGGCCATGCAGGCTGTCTCCCGTGAGCTGGGACTCTCGTAGGGATCTTCCTCCGAGCTAGATGACACCGAGCGCCCGGCCCACTTCGGCGAACACCTCCAGGGCGAAGTCGAGGTCCTCGCGGCTGTGCCCCGCGGACATCATCACCCGGATGCGCGCCTTGCCCTTGGGCACCGTGGGATAGGCGATCGCCTGGGCGAACACGTCGGCATTGAACAGACGCTTGGAGAAGTCCCAGGCCACCTTGGCATCACCGAGCATGACCGGGGTGATCGGCGATTCTGAGACTCCGGTATCAAAGCCGAGTCCGGCCAGTTCCGCCTTGAAGTAGCGGGCGTTGTCCCACAGTTTGCGCACCACGTCGTCGCTCTTCTCAAGGATGTCCACGGCGGCGATGCACGCGGCGACGTCGGCAGGGCTCGTGGCGCTGGAGAACAGGAACGGTCGACCCTGCTGCCTCAGGTACTCGACGATCTCCCGTTTTCCGGCGACGTAGCCGCCCACCACACCGAACGCCTTGGACAGCGTACCCACTTCCATGTCCACGCGTCCGTGGAGGCCGAAGTGGTCGACGATGCCCCGCCCGTGGGAACCCATCACTCCCTCGCCGTGCGCATCGTCCACGAGCACGAGCGCTCCATGTGCCTCCGCAGCGTCAACGATCCCCGGCAGAGGGGCCAGGTCACCGTCCATGGAGAACACGCCGTCGGTGATGATGAGCTTCACCGGAACATCGCGGTGCTCCTCAAGTGCGCTGCTCAGGGCTTCGACGTCGCGGTGCGGGAAGATCACCCGCTGGGCCTTGGTCAACCGACAACCATCGATGATCGACGCATGGTTGAGCTCGTCGGTGAAGATTGTACTTTGCTTCCCGGCGACGGCAGGGATGGCCGCCAGGTTGGCGCAGAATCCACTCTGGAAGGACACTGCGTCCTCGGTCCCTTTGAACGCCGCCAACCTCGACTCGAGCTCGCGGTGCAGGCACATCGTCCCAGCGATCGAGCGAACCGCGGCCGGGCCGACACCGAATTCTTCGACAGCCTTCAGCGCTGCCCCCTTCAGGCGCTCTTCGTTGGCAAACCCGAGGTAGTTGTTGGAGCACATGTTGAGCACCCGCTTACCGTCGACCACCGTCCAGGGTCCCACGGCACTGTCGATACTCCGGATGATGTTGTACAAGCCCTGTTCCTTAAGCCCATCCAGCGCCTGCGTGATGAAGTCGTATTTTCCCATGCGGTCCCTCCTTCGCTGGTTCGATGAACGCACCTTGAGCTTACCCATCGCCTGTGCGGCCGGCAAATGTGCTGTTTGTGCCGCCCTTATCCCCCCCGTACAATGCGCTTGCAGGTGCCCATCGCAAAGGAAGGGGTTGAGGCCACCGTGCGAGCTGTCGCGAAGACCAAAGAAGAGCCCGGGGCTGAGCTGGTAGAGGTCGACCCCCCAACGCCCGGCCCGGGCGAGGTACTCGTCCGGGTAGCAGCGGCTTCGATCTGCGGTACTGACATCCACATCTACAACTGGGACGAATGGGCCCGCTCGCGAATCCGCGTTCCCCAGATCCTGGGGCACGAGCATGCCGGGTACATCGAAGAGGTGGGACCCGAAGTCCATCACTTCCACCCCGGCGATTATGTCACGGCCGAGACCCACATCTATTGCGGGCAGTGCTACCTCTGCCACACCGGGGCAGCGCACATTTGCCGCAACTTGGAGATCCTCGGTGTGGATCGCGACGGAACGTTCGCCGAGTACCTCGTTGTCCCGGAGAGCGTCCTGTGGAAGAACGACCCAGCCTTACCTCCCAAGGTGGCCACGGTGATGGAGCCGTTCGGGAATTCGGTCCACGTGGTGATGCGCGCGGACGTACCGGCCAAGACGGTGGCCATTACCGGCGATGGCCCAACCGGGCTCCTGGCGGCGGGCGTGGCACGCGCCGCTGGCGCAGCCTCGATCTGGCTCAGCGGACTGCTCGATGCGCGCCTGGAGATGGCCGAGGCACTGGGAGCGCACGCAACGATCAACGCAGCGCACGATGACCCCGTAGAGGTTGTGCGCAGGGGGACTGATGGATTGGGTGCAGACGTCGTGCTGGAGATGTCCGGCTCCCCGGTGGCCATTGAACAAGCGCTGGAGATGGTCCGACCTGGGGGTCGCATCGTTGCGTTTGGCATTCCGTCGCGGCCGCTCACGCTGAACATGGCTGACGTGGTGTTCAAGGAGGTCCAGGTGCTCGGCGTTGTCGGCCGGCGTATCTTCTCCACTTGGCACGAGGCGGCGCGGTTCCTGCCCCACGTGGACGTCGCCCGCGTGGTGACGGATACGTATCCTCTGGACGAATGGCAGCTAGGGATGGAGCGCGCGGTGCGCCGCGAGGCGGTGAAGGTGGTTCTCTATCCCGGTGGGCAGTAGGGGCACCGTACGACCTCGTGTGGTGTCCGGCCGTCGCGGGAACACATGGGCGAAGACAAGCTCCGCCACTACACCTTTGAACGTGTGGGGTCAGCCGAGGTAGGCGATCGCCTCGATCTCGACGCGGGCCCCCTTGGGAAGGGCGGACACCTCGACGCAGGCACGTGCCGGTGGGTCGTTGCGGAAGAACTCACCGTACACAGCGTTGACCGCGCCAAAGTTTCCCATATCGGTGAGGAACACCGTGGCCTTCACCACATGCTCGGGGGTAGCACCGCCACCTTCCAGCACCCGTTTGAGGTTCGCCAGACAAGCACGTGTCTCGTCTTCAACACTCCCGCTCACCAGCTGCCCATCCGAGCCCAACGGGATCTGCCCGGAGACAAACAGGAAGTCCCCCGCCCGATAAGCAGGCACGTACGGTCCAACAGCCTTTGCCCCTTCTGGAACAACCGGATGCTTGTTCATCTCACACCCACATCAGGCGCGCAATTTCGGCGCTGTCGCCCTGGCGCGGCCCCAGCTTGAGAAGCCTGGTGTAGCCACCGTCGCGGTCTTTGTAGCGTACACCGATTTCCGTAAACAGCTTATTCGTGGCTTCTTTGCTCCCCAAGATGGAATAGGCCCTGCGCTGTGCCGCCTGGTCACCCTTACGGGCCATCGTCACCAGCCGTTCCACAAGCTGCTGTGTGGCCTGGGCGCGGGGGGGGGTGGTATCGACTTTACCGTGTACGATCAATGCCGCCGCCTGGCCGGACAACACCGACTTCCGGCGGGATCGATCCATGCTGAGTTTGGGAACCTTGTGGCGGTGTCGCATTACGTCTCCTTCTCTGACTTCATGATCAACCCGAGCTCCGTCAGGCGATCTTGCACCCGCTCCAGCGTCTTCTCGCCGAACCCGTGGATGTCCAGCAGCTCCTCCCGGCTTCGGGAGAGGAGATCACCAAGTGTAACGATGCCCTCCTCACGCAGAAGATTGCACGCCCGCGGGTCAAGCCCCAACTCCGAGAGGGGCTGCAGGTTCTCCTCGGGCACCGCAGGCTCGAGCTCAGGCTCAACCTCGGTTGCGCCCGCCAGGAACGCCACGTGGCGTTGGAGAATCTCCACGGCCTGCGCGACGGACTCCTGCGGCGTGATCGCACCGTTCGTGAACACTTCGAGCATCATCCGCTCGTAACCGGAGCGACCACCAACACGTGTGTCCTCGACCGTGAAGTTCACCCGGTCGACGGGGGAGAAGTCGCAATCAACGGGGATCAGGGAAACCGGCGCATCCTCACGCTTGTTCTCGTCGGAGTTGCGGAAGCCACGCCCCATCTCCACCTCGAGCTCGACTTCCAGTCGCCCCTCATCCGTCATGGTGGCCAGCTTGAGTTCGGGGTTCATGATCTCCACGCCTGTGGGTACCTCGACCTGACTGGCGAGCACCTCACCCGGCCCGGACACCTCCAGGAACAACCGATGGGGCTCCCCGTCCGTACACCGGATGGCCAGCGATTTCAGGTTGAGGATGATCGTAAGAAGGTCCTCGCGGACGCCGGGGATCGTCTCGTACTCGTGGTACTTGCCGGCAAAGTTCACACGCACCACGGCCGTTCCGGGAATACTGGACAGCAGCACGCGCCGCAGGGCGCTGCCCAACGTGGTCGCGTAACCGCGCTCCAATGGCTCCACGGCCAGACGGCCGAACGTTGGTCCGGCCTCCACCCACTCCATCCGCTCTGGATATTCGAATGCCGCCATTCCCCTACCTCGAGTAGAACTCGACGATCAGGTTCACCTCGATAGCTTGGTCCAGCTCTTCGAGGTTGGGCACACCCGTGGCCTGCACGCGTAGCCCCTCCAGATCGCGGGTGAGCCAGGTCGGCAACGGCCGTCGCTCAGCAGCAGCCTTGACCGACTCCCGCAGCTTATCGCGGGACTCCGGCTTCACCTCCACCACATCACCTTCTTGCACAAGGTACGAAGGGATGTTGGTGTGACGCCCGTTGACCTGGAAGTGCCCATGGTTGATCAGTTGGCGCGCCTTGTCCCGCGACGAGGCGAACCCCGCACGGTAGACGGTGTTGTCCAACCGGCTCTCCAGGTACCTGAGCAGCGCTTCTCCCGTGACACCCTTCCAACGCTTCGCGGCCTCGACGTACCCGCGGAACTGCGCCTCCCGCACGCCGTAGATGCGCTTGGCCTTCTGCTTCTCCCTTAGGTGAATCGAGAACTGTGTGGGTCGCCGTCGGAAGCGACCATGTTGCCCCGGAGGCGAAGGACGCCGCGTCGCCGCACACCGGCCGGAGTAACACCGATCACCTTTCAGAAACAGTTTGACACCCTCCCGCCGGCACAGCCTGCACTTCGCGCCTGTATACCGTCCCATACCGCTAGCCTCCTAGGAATGCGCTGTGGGGGTCACGTTCCTGACCTCTTCCACTTGAATGCCCGACGACCGCAGCGTCTGCACAGCAGCCTGGCGACCCGCGCCCGTACCGTTGACCGTCACCGTAACCGAACGGATACCAAAGTCCCGCATGTCGCGAACCAGGGCCTGACAGGCCATCTGCGCAGCGTACGGGGTTCCTTTGCGCGACCCGGTGAACCCCACGGTGCCTGGGGTCTTCCACAAGATCACATCGCCGTTGGGGTCGGTCAACGTGAGAATCGTGTTGTTGAAACTGGAGTGCACGTGCACCCGTGCTCGATCCAGCTTGATCGTCTTCTTCTTTCTTGCCGCAGTTCGTGCGCGTGGTCTGGGCATCGCCTACCGCTTTTCCTTCCTGCCACCGCCCTGCGAGGGGCGCGGTCCCTTCAGGGTACGGGCGTTAGAACGGGTGTTCTGCCCCCTGCCCGGAAGCCCTGCCTTGTGCCGAATGCCCCTATAGGAGCCAATATCGACCAGCCTCTGGACGTTTCCACGCACCTGGCGGCGAAGGTCACCCTCCACAGCTCGGCTCTCCACCGCCCGCCGCAGGGCGTTCACCTCTTGCTCCGTCAGGTCCATGACTTTCGTATCGGCGTCTACGCCGGTCTCCTGCAGGATCTGCCGCGCCCAAGTGCGCCCCACACCAAAGATGTAGGTCAGGGCCACTTCGATGCGCTTCTTCGCCGGCAGGTTCACACCCGCAATTCGCGCCATATCTCCCCCTTACCCTTGCCGCTGCTTGTGCTTGGGTTCGCGGCACACGACCCACAGACGGCCGAAGCGCCGAACCACACGGCACTTCTCACATATCGGTTTCACCGAACTCCGCACCTTCATCGTCTCC
>PUMK01000314.1 GCA_003551325.1 Candidatus Acetothermia bacterium
CCAAGACGATCTTCGGTACAGGGCTTGCGATGACTCAGTCCGTGATCGTGCTGGCTCTGGTGGGCGCATTCACCGGCCACACTTGGCTCATGCTGCTCGTGTGCGTTCTGGTGGCGGCACTGATGTTCACTGGGGTGTCGATGGTGGTAGGAGCGGCGGGCAAGGACTTCATCGGCCAGCTGTTCTACCTGATGCTCATCACCGTACCGCTTCTTATCCCCGCATTCGCGGTGCTGTTTCCCGGCTCCACAGCGGCATGGGTGCGGATGCTGCCCACCTACTTCGTGCTCGACGCGCTGCAGAGCGTGACAGTGTACCAAGACGGCTGGAACGATATCCTACCCTCGCTTGGGATCGCGTCCGGCTGGGTGTTGGCCCTCTACGGGACAGGCCTGTTCGTCCTCAGAAGAAAGGTGGTCTCCCTGTGAGCGCGATCCGGATCTGGAAGGTTCTGCAAAAGGATCTCGCTCTCGGCCCGCGGTCGCCGTTCCTCCTGATGGCGGTCCTTCTCCCGCTCGTTCTCACGGTCGTGCTCCAGTCTGCCTTCGGAACGCTGTTCGCGCCTCGCCTGCGCCTGGCGCTCTTCGACCCAGGATCCTCGGCGATCACCGCGGCGCTTGAGCGTCCCGCAGGGTTGGAGGTCACCGTTCTCCAGAGCGCGGAGACCCTGAAGCGGCGGGTGGAGGTGAACGACTTTGACGCTGGGCTCGTGCTCCCGCCAGGATTCGATGAGGCCGTGCGGGGCGGGCAGTTGCCCAGGCTCTCGCTCTACTTTGCTGGAGAGAGCTACGCCTCCAATCGCTTCATCATCCAGGCCATGGTGTTGGACGCCGTCCGCGCCATCGGGCGGGAAGATGCTCCGGCGGAAGTGCAGCTTGTGACCTTCGGTGAAGAGGGAATTCCACTGTCCCTGCGGCTCGTTCCCATGCTCGTGTTCTACGCGCTTGCCATGGCCGGCATCTTCGTCCCCGGGTCCAGTCTGGTAGAGGAAAAGGAGCGGGGCACGCTCATGGCGGTGGTCGTCAGTCCGGTCAAGATCAGCGAGGTACTCGTGGCGAAGTGGGCGTTGGGCTTCTCCTTGGCTTGGGGTCTGAGCACGGTGACCCTCCTCCTGAACCAGGCACTGGGCCCTCGGCCCATGGAGGCGCTGCTTGTGCTCGCCGTTGCCGCGTCACTGACCTCGATGTTGGGCCTTCTCGTAGGCGTGCTGTCCAAGGACTCCGCGATGCTCTTCGGGTTGATCAAGGGTACAGGGCTAATCCTGTTCACCCCAGCGCTGTTCTACCTCTTCCCCGACTGGCCGCAGTGGGCCGCACAGGTCTTCCCGCTCTACTGGGTCATCGAGCCTGTCTGGCGAGTCTCCGTGTTGGGTGAGCCTGTCAGTGGCGTGTGGCTCGAGCTTATGGTAGCTCTGGTTATCACCACAGCGGTGCTCGGGCTCGCCCTCTGGTTGAGCGCCCGCATGAAGGTGAGTACGGAAAACAGCTAGAAGCCGCACTGATGGATGTGGGGAGTTCTCTGGGTCAGCAAGGGAGACTGGGAGGCGCAGTCTTCGTTTCAGCCTTCACGCTATGGTAGCCCACACAACTCATGTCCAAAGGGTAGGCTTACGGGAGTTCCTGGCTGAGGTGGCGTTCAACGCCCTCCTCTTCCTCATGTTCTGGGGTGTCGTGACGCAGAGGTCACGCCTGCCGGGAGTGACCGACCGGGGAGAGCGGGTCCTGACACATGAGATGACGCTAGGCTTGGCGATCGCTGTGTTGCTTAATAGAAGGACGTTGCAGCGCTGGCTGCCCGTAGAGGACCGCTTTCATACTCGGCACGGCCTTGTGTGCCCTGCTGAATTCATCGGGTCCTGTTCCCTGTAGGGCATTGCCGACGCCGAGGGCTGGAGGGGGCCACGTTTCTTTCGGCATCAACCGGGGCCGCCGGGATGGTCAGGCTGCACACTGAGGCGGTCGCATGAACCGTCGACCACGGACGGAGACAGGGACCAGTGCCATGGTTCTTCAACTTTGCCGCCTGGTCAGTTGTCCGTTCCGCAATGGACGCTTACCCTTATCCCATGGATCCAGCTGTATCTCCCGGGTTGTTTGCGCTCCTCGTCTTCGCGTTCTGTGTAGCCACCTGGATCTTCGTCTGCTGGATCGCCTCGCGGGGAAGCGGGTGGCACCGGGTGGCTCAACGGTTCGGGAACCCCAGCTTGTTCGCGATGGGTGGAGACAGGATCCGTTTTGTCTCGGCTCAGATTGGGTGGGCGAACTACAGCGGCGTGCTCGATCTCACAGTCAGCCCGTCCGGACTGTACATCGCCACTATCTGGTTCTTCCGCCCCTATCACCCCCCGCTCTTCATCCCGTGGAGCGAGACCCAGACGTGTCCTTCTCCCAGGGCGGGTTTACCGCCGTGGCTAACCGTGGGCTCGGTGCAAGGCTTCCGGATCCGATTCTCAAAACGTGTGTCCACCCTGCTCCAGCGCTACACGTGAGGGGAGACTTCGCCTACCGCTCGTGCGTGGGAGCGACGGCATGGGGCAGCATCTGGTCATCGAGCGTCGGGGTGATGTCACCTTCGTGGCGTTCTCCCCCTATTCCATGAGAGGGGGTTCCAAGTGATCAGAACAGCCACCTGGACGGGCAACAAACGTATGATACGCTGTGTAGAGAAATGCGGTTTCGCGGAAACCGCAAGGCAGCCTCACCGGCCTGAGTACTCTGTTCGCGGCGAGCGCTTGGAGAGGATAGCGTTCGCTATCACCTACGAGGATGGGTCGGCTCAAGACGATCGAGCCCCCCAACCTCTTGCTGGGGACGACGCCGCTCCGTATTTCCGATTCCGTTGCCTGGGTAACTGCGTTGATCACCAGCCCAGGCCGGCATCGGCCGCCGCGTGGTTGAGCGTCTCCAATGGCAGGCCTTAACGAGATGACATCAGACGCGCTGTTGAAACTGAAGGACGCCCGCGACGCGGTCGTCACGCGCGTTGTACGTCTGAGTGCGAACCGACGTCGGCCGGTTTTTGTTGCCATCGACGGCCGCAGCGGGGCTGGGAAGTCCGTACTGGGGTCGATGGTTGCCGAAGCCCTCGGCGCGGCGTTGGTTCAGAGCGACGATTTCTACGCTTCGGACATCTTGGACGATGCATGGGACGTTCTCAGTCCGCGCGAGAGAGCGTCCAAGGTGATCGACTGGCGGCGTCTGCGCACGGAAGCGCTGGAACCGCTGCTCCACGGAGGGACTGCCAAGTGGCACGCGTTCGATTTCGCCCTTGTCCGCCCCGACGGCACGTATCCAGCCAGACGAGAGCCCACACGTTGCAGCCCAGCGGCGGTGATCGTGCTCGAGGGAGCCTACTCAAGCAGGCCAGAGATTGCCGATCTCGTTGCCCTGTCCGTTCTGGTCGATGCGCCCGTCAGCGTGTGCCACGAGAGGTTGTCAGCACGCGAGGACAAGGAGTTCCTACGTTCCTGGCACGCTCGATGGGACGCCGCCCAAGACTACTACTTCTCCAAAGTGCGGCCGAGATCGTCATTTGATCTGGTCGTGGAGAATTGAGGACCGCCCCTCACAACGATCTCCCCACCCAACCCCTTCAGGGCTCCCACCAGCCGTTCCCGTCAGTTGGACCGCCAAGAAGCGTATGTTCGGCAACCGTAGACTGGCGTCGCAGTCCCTCGTCCACGCACCGTCTGTCGGTTACATAGCGCAACTGGACGGGCCGCTCCAGGGAGGGCAGGGCACACGCCGTGCGTCTCTCACGTGATCGTGAAGTAGGTACGCAAGTGCAGCGTCCCGTCAATGAAGACATCCACGCGCCAAACCCCCGGCATTGACGCTGCACGGCGTCCCTGAACCCCAATCCAACTCCAGTTGTAGATGCTGGACACACCTTCGTATGTGAAGTACAGCTCTCCGTACGGGTTGTAGAATCGCCACACGATGGAACGGCCTTTCGCGTGCTCGGCGACTTGGACCCAGAGCGTCGCACTCGAAGCGGACGGGGCAAACGTGGTGGTACGGCCTACGGGTTGGTACTCCACGATGTTGAAGGTGAACTGGAAGGCGATGATGTCTGGCCCCTTGAGGATGCCGCCAGGCGGAGTCCCTGCAGCTGAGATCATCCAGACCGCCCCGAACGCGTCCTCGGTGAGCTCGCTGGGTTCCGAAGGCTCCTGCAGGTCTCGTGTGTGGAGCAGCATCGGACGGTCAAAAGCGTTCGTCTCGACTGCCCTCCAAGGATCGAGGTAACCCGTGTGATCGTGTATGGGAACCTCGCAATCCTCGAACGTGTTGTTCACGACGTGCACAGCGACGGTCTGGTAGTCAGGATAAGGACCCTCCGCGCGGTGCGCCTGTTCTAGCTCGCCCTTGAGCCAGTGCTCAAAGGCCAGTGCCCAGTCCCACCCAAAGGCCAGTCCCCACTCCCACACACCCGCACCCAGAGGCTCCGGCAGCTCTTGCCGATCCGGGAAGAACTCCCCCGACTCCACGACCCTGAGGCCGGTGTGCCAACCCGAGATGATGTTTGCCATGATCAACACCTCACCAGCAGCCGTCACCGTGAGGCCGACGCCGGCTTCGTCAGTGCCTTCACCAGACTGCACTCTGAAGCCCGCGAACGTGGTACTAGGCACCTCGGGCTCTTCGCCCGCGAGCCAGTGGACGCCCATGTCCACCGCTACCGCTCCCTCGATGATCGCCCCGTGCCGCTCCTCGGAAACCAGATGAACGCCGACCTTGAGCTCGATGTTCTCGTTGTAGCTTCCCGGGAGGACAAGGATGGCGTCACCCGGACCCGCTACGTCAAGAGCCGCGTTGATCGACTGCTTCGGACCCCAGCCGTCCCCCTCATAGACTCGGGTCAGACCGTTCCAGTTGTCATCGCCTTCCGCCGCGGATACGTACAGCGCCCTCTCTGTGACCAGCGGAGGCGAACTTATCTCCTGAGCGCAGGTCGCCCCGGACAACAGCGCAAGGCAAAACGCTGAGATAAGCCACCCTGCCAACAACCTCACCCTTCCCCTCATGGTCTCCTCCTGATGCGAGTCTGCCTCCTATCCATGCGGAGCAGCGGCTCTGACCTGCCTCGCCTGGTTGGTTCACTCTCCCATGCATCCAGACAGAGGCGGTTTCGGCCCAACTCTGCTGCTGCAGCATATCACTTTGCCGGCTCTTGAGGTGAAGGCGGCGCCAGTCGGATAAACCAGCGCCCGCTGAGGTGAACCAAAGCGGTCTGGCCCACGGGCCTCGATTCCCTGCAGACCGTCGCCGGCGGGAGCACGCCTCCCGCCCGTGATGGGCAGATCCGCACCACCCAGGCGGATGCGCCCCGCCAGACGCTTCACAGCCGACACTTCACGATCTAGGCTCAGCCGTCATGCCCCAAAGCCCCCCGATTGCGCCTGACAGAGGCAGCGGAGCAGCCCCTAGACCGGCATGACGCCCGTGATGCTGTCCCGCTCTTGAGAGCAACTCGAGATCATGGACGCGACATGCGAAACTCAGCAACCAGAACGCGCAATCCGCACGCTGGTCAACGGCGAGAATCCGAATCCTCTCAAACAGTGATCACCGTAACGCTGACGGGAAAGCGTTTTCGGAGGGCTGGCTGGCTGACGTGGACGAGCTCCGAACTTGCGGGTGGCCGAAGGCAGACGAGCTATACGCTCTGCTCGCGACCCTCTAGGCAGTGCTGCTGGCCGCCTGTTGCTGAGGCTTAGTCGAACCTGCTTGTTTGTTGGATTCCGCGGGACGTGAGGCGCTATAGTGTGTAGGGAGGTATCCACGATGAGGCATTCTATGAAAGGATGTGCCACTGCAATGAGTGTGGTGGCACTGCTAGGAGTCGGGCTGCTGGCTCAGGAACCTTGCACGATCACCGTGCAGCCAGGCGAGTCGATCCAAGCGGCAATCGATGCGGCTTCCGAGGGCGCCGTGATCTGTCTGGCGGAAGGTGAGTGGGAGGAGCATCTGGATATTGGTAAGTCCCTGACCTTGCGCGGCGAGGGATCAGACAGAACGACGATCCGTGGCCACGAAGGAGACGTCTCTGTTATCCGTGTGCAGGTGGGCCAGGTCATCCTGGAGGAGCTGAGCGTGACCGGGAGTGGAGACCATGGCACTATGATCCAGGACTCAGCACAGGTCACGATGCGCGACTGCACGGTCACTGACAACAGGAGGGAGGGCATTCGTGTCCAGAACGCTGCACAGATCACCATCACGGACTCAACCGTCCAGGCAAACCGTCGAGGAGGCATGGCGCTGAGTGATGAGGCTCAGGCAACGATCACACGTTCTGTCTTCCGTGACAATGACTGGGATGGAATCACACTCGTTGGCTACGCACAAGTGACGATCAGCGAATCTGAGCTCCATGGCAACGAGGGCGGTATCTGGATGGAAGGATCGTCCCAGGCTGTGATCGTGGACACAACGATCAGGATGGGCGGCACCGCGGAGATGGGTGGTGTGGTTGAGCGGAAGCACGGGGCGCGATGGCTTGCGCACGCGCCGTGTTCTGTCTTCCCTCTGGGCTAACTGGAGCCTGCAGGCCGAGCATGACGCAGTGCAAGGAGGTAACGCTATGCGGACTCGGAACCGATGTAGCAGCGTAGGCATCATCTGGCTTGTGGGTCTGGCAGGTGCTCTGGTGCTGGCGGGCGCCGTTGCAACGCTGGGTGAAGGCATAGCCGACAGAGTGAGCAACGTCCTTGTCATGATTGCCGAACCCTATGCAGTGCGCCCTGGAGACCCGATTGTCGTTCACTTCTCAGGTGCCCCCGGCAACACCCAGGACTGGATATCGATCTACCGACAGGGCATAGCCAGTCAGAACTACGGCGAGTGGTACTATCTACGCGGACAACGAGACGGAACGCTTTCTTTCACAGCACCACAAGAGCCCGGTTTCTACGAGTTTCGGTTGTTCTGCTGCTGGCCCAGCGGATGGTATGACGCTATCGCCACAAGCAATACGGTTCAGGTCCTGAGACCCGGAGAGGTTCCCACCGAGTGGATGGATGTTCGTGCCGGGGACCTATGCCTTAGGGTTCCCGCGGGTTGGCACGACAACACTGAACGCGCCAAGAGGGAGGCAGGAGCGG
>PUMK01000287.1 GCA_003551325.1 Candidatus Acetothermia bacterium
CGGCGGAGCCGCACGTGTGCATGACCTGACCCCTTTGTCGCCTCTGTCGCCCGCTGCAAGACGCAGGTGGATCTACTGGGCCTTCATCGCGGCCTTCATCGGAGCGCTGCTCATCGCGCTCTTCTTCACAGCACTGGGCCTTTTGTCGGCCGTGTTGTGGGTAGGTGTCTGCCGCCTGTACCGACGGTGGACGCCTCGTCCGTCCGGAGCGTGAGAAGGGAAGGATGCTCGGATCGCTGGGATTGGCACTGGGGGGTGGCGGAGCCCGGGGGCTCGCCCACGCAGGCGTGCTCACGGCTCTGCAAGAGGAAGGCATCGCTCCCAAGTTCGTGGCCGGCGCAAGCATGGGAGCGATTGTGGGAGCCATGTACGCCGTATCCCAAGACATGCGGCGTCTCTCCCAACTGCTCGATGCACTCGACCTCCACGAAATGCTGGGCATCTCCGAGACATACCGGGGGATGGTCGAGCGAACCGCCGGTGAAGCGGTCATCGAGCAGTTCACCGGAGCTTCGTGGCGGCGAAAGCCCTCTCCTCGCCGGGAACGGCTGTGCGCGTTCATCGACCTTCTATGTAAGGGTAAGCGCTTTCGGGACCTGGACATCCCGCTCGGGTGCATCACCGCCGATGTCGACACGGGCGAAGAGGTGGTCCTTCGCAGCGGCCCCTTGGCCCATGCCGCAGCGGCAAGCGCTTCGTTGCCCGGCGTTCTGCCACCGTTCCCATGGCGGGGGAGATACCTGATCGACGGAGGGGTGGTCAACAACCTGCCAGCGGATGTCCCGCTCTCCATGGGAGCGGACACCGTGTTGGCAGTGGACGTCTCCGCCCCGCTGGTGACCGCCCCCGAGGGGACCATGGATGTGCTGCTCCAGTCCTACACCATCACCGCTCGGCGCCTCACGCAGGTTCAGCTCGACCTCGTACGGACGACCTTAGGAGACCGGCTCATCGTCATCCGTCCGAAGGTCGACGAGATCGGCATGCTCGAGTTCCACCGCGTAGGAGAGGCCGTAGCCGCAGGGCTGGAGGCCGGACGGGAGGCCGTACGCCAACTGCGGGAGCTCAGCGCAGACGCTTATTCAACGATCAGCGACGGCGAGAAACGATCGTAGTCGGCAAGCAGGAAGTCGTCGCTCACAGCCAGCGCGTCGACCGGACAGACATCCACGCACTGCGCGCAGAACGTGCATCGGGCGATGTGCATGCGGATCTTCTTGTCCTCCGGCTTGAACATGATCACCTGCGCCGGACACACGCGAAGGCACAGCTGACAGCCGATGCACTTCTCTCGGTCGTAGACAAGCTTGCCGCGAAAGCCAGGGGGGACCGGTACGGGGGGCGTCAGCTTGGCCTTACCCTCGGCCACCTTCGCCAGAAACCCTGTTACTGAACGCGGCATGTACTTGGCGGGGAAACGATTCGTCACCGGCCGTGTGAACAGTTGTGCGAAGAGCGCTTTGAGGATCATCCCATCACCACCTTGTCGAGCACCAACAGGGCAAGCCCGGCCAACGCTGCGGCGGTCACGGGAATCCAGAAGCCGCGGGCCACTTGGTCGACCTTCAGCCGGGCCATGGCCACCCGCACCGTGGTGACGGCCACGAACACAACGGCGAACACCTTAACGAAGAAGAACAGCTGGTCCACGAGCGCCGCCCAGCCCCCGGACAGCCCAAGCGGAGAGGCAATCCCGTAGGGGAAGAAGAGCGCCACGACAAGCGCCCCCATGGCCACCGTCTTCACAGCGTCGGCAAGGTAGAAAAGCGCCAGGTTGACCCCTGAATACTCCACCAACAACCCTCCGGCGATCTCCGTCTCCGCCTCCGGGATGTCGAACGGGATCTTGGAGAGCTCTGCGGGCGTGACGACCAACAGGCACAGAAACAGAAGTGCAAGCCCCAGTACCCCCAGCGGCCCCACAAGCCCCCACAGCGGTGTCGAGCCAACCGTCACCATGGAGAACGCCGGGCTGAAGCCCAACGTGGCCAATCGCCACACCACGCCAACCACAACCACCGCCAGCGGGAACTCGTAGGACATCATCATCACGATCTCCCGCTGCGCCCCCACCGAAGCGAACGGCGATCCGGAGGCGAACCCACCGAGGGCCATGGCCACGGCCGGCATCGCCAGGAGGTAGAGGATGAGGATCAAGTCTCCCCTACCGGAGAGCACGGGCGGGAACGGACCCAAGGGCAGGTACAGAAGCACGGTTACCGACGCCACAACGGCCAGGATCGGAGCAGCGTGGAACAGCCACGGCACTGCATCCCGCGGCACCACGTTCTCCTTCACCATCAGCTTCCCCACGTCCAGGAACGGCTGCCGCAAGGGCGGGCCGATCCTCCCCTGCATGCGTGCAGCCAGTTTCCGGTCGATGCCTTTGTACACGAGCCCCAAGAGGCCGGAACCCAGGACCACCACCGCCGACTGCCAGATCACATGCAGAACGTTCATCCGCACACCCTCCGCGTCTTCTCCCACGACAGGCGAAGCAACGCTTGCTTGTCCAACGCCTCACGCGTGTCCCCTCGGTCCACGTGGACGCGGTCCATGCAACACATGCACGGGTCGATGGAGGCCGCGATGATCGGGATATCCGCGATCTCCTGCTCCCGGAACATGGGGGTCCACGGCATGAGGTTGGAGTAGGTAGGAGCTTTGACCTTCCAGACGGCCGGTCCTTCCTGTCCCGCCTCCAGCCTCACGTAATGGATGACCTCACCGCGGGGAGCCTCGTGCCGGCCAATTCCCTCGCCCTCCGCCTTCTTCAGGTAGGCGAGCAACGCTGGGATCTTGGGGAAGCTTGTGATCTCCCCTTCCGGCATCTCCCGCAGGCACCTCTCCACAAGGTCGAGCGACTGTGCCACCTCCAGAAGACGCACGATGATCCGGTCGTAGACATCACCGTGGACCTCTACTCCGTGATCCTCCGGGGTGAGTGCCGTGAGGTCGAAGTCCCCGTACACAAGATACGGCCAATCCTGGCGCACATCCTTGCGCAATCCCGAAGCACGGGCTACCGGTCCCACGGCGCACAGCTCGTGCGCCTCCTTGGGGGTGAGAACGCCCACATCTCGCGTGCGCGCTTCCACCGACGGATCTCGGAGGAAGGTGTCCGACAACTCTTCGAAGAGACCGCGGTAGTAGCGGATCATCTCCATGAGCTTCGGATACTGCTCGGCAGCGATGTCCCGCCGCACCCCACCGAAGATGGGTAGGGCGTAGTCCACCCGGTTGCCGGTCAGCTCCTCCAGGATGTCCATCACCTTCTCTCGCACCTTCCACGACAGGTGCAGCAGCGTGTCGAAACCGAGTTCGTGAGCCGCCACGCCCGCCCACAGGAGGTGCGAGTGAATGCGCTCCAGCTCCGAGACGATGACCCGGATGTACTGCGCTCTGGGAGGCACTTCGATGTTCGCCGCTTGTTCGACGGCCTGCGTGAGCACGATGGGGTGAGAGATCGAGCAGATTCCGCAAATCCGCTCGGACAAGTAGAGCACCTGGATCAGGTTGCGTCGCATGCCCATGTACTCGATCCCCCGGTGCACGAATCCCGGCTTCACGTCAACACTACGGATCCGCTCGCCCTCCACCTGGAAGGTAAACCGGATGTTCTCCTTCAAGGCCGGGTGGATGGGCCCGACCGGGATCTCGTACGTGGTCTTACGTTCCTGCATTGCGCTCCTCCCACTTCACCGTACGCCGCACCATGCCGCCGATCTCCTCGTCGTCTGCTCGCCAGGGGTGTGCGGTCACATCGTCGGGCAAGAAGAGGTTCCTGTCGTCGGTGATCCCCTCGAACGCCACGCCCAGAAACTCGCGCTTCTCCCGCTCGGTCGTCTCCGCACCGGGAATCAGCCCACAGAGCGAGGGGACGCGGAGCGCGGTCTTGGGCAGCATGAGGCGTAACGTGACCAGCACCTCACCACCCTCGGTACCGTAACCAACCGTCAGGTGATAAAGAAGTTCGATGTCTTCACCGGCGTCCCGACCGGAGATCACGGAGAGGTGGAGTGGAGCCAGGTCAGCGAGTGCACGCACCGCCGGCACCAACGCTTGGCCCGAGATGCCCGCCCACACCTCCTTGATCTCCTGAGGTCGCGCCACCCCCACGGTACGGCTGCGCAGCTCCGGATCCGTCAACGCTTCGCCCGCGCTCGTCCGCAGCATGTCCAGCACCTTGTCCACCGTCATACCTTCTCCCCCGCCTCCAGGCCCTCCAACTTGGCCACTGCCTTGACCACACCGTCGATGATGGCCTCAGGGCGCACCGGACACCCAGGGATGTACACGTCCACGGGGATGATCTCATCCACAGGGCCAGCGACGTTGTAGGAATCGTAGAACACGCCGGAGGTGGAACCACAACCGCCCACCACCACAACAGCTTTGGGCTCAGGCGTTTGCTCGTAGATGCGGCGCAGGCGATCGGCCATGGGGGTCGTCACCGTACCGGTGACCAGGAGCACATCCGCGTGTCGCGGCGTACCCACCAGCATGATCCCGAAGCGCTCCACGTCGTACCGCGGGGTCAACGCAGCCACGATCTCGATATCGCAGCCGTTGCACGATCCCGTCGGGACGTGGTACACCCACAGCGCGCGCTTGAACGCCGACAGTTTCATCCACCCTCCTAGCTCAACATCACCACAAGGAACACGACAGCCAGCATGACCACCAGCCACGTCACGTAATCCACGACGACCCCTGTGTGGAACGCACGGATCCGCTCCACGAACGGCCGCAACGCCTCCACGAACCCCCAGTAGAGGTGCTGCCCGCCCACGTGCACGCCCTCCGGCATCGGCTCACCGGAGAGGAAGGGCGTCGCTTGCTCCGTTCCCTTCTTGTAGTCCTGACGTCCCTTGGACCGGAACCACCACGTCAGCGCCGTCACCGCTACGGCCAGCGCCAGCCAAACCAGCGGGCTCCAGAAACCTTCGCCTGTCAGTAGGTTCATGTCAGCCTCCCAACACGGCAGCCAGGTACACGTCCCGCCCCGTCCACAACGCGTCCGCCGCCGGCGCCACCATATGACGGACCACCAAGTCCGGCACCAAGCCGAACGCGATCACCACCACAGCCAGCACCGCCATCCCGGCCAGCATCGCCGGAGAAATGGGCTGCCCTCCCTCCAGGTTACGCCGTGGCCCCAGGAACGCTCCCTGGAACGCACGGACAAACACCGCAAGCAGAAGGATCGAGGCCAGAACCGCCAGCGCCGTCAGAATCGGCGACAAGCGGAAGCTCGACTGGTAGATCATCAGCTTGGAGGCGAATCCGTTGAGCGGCGGAATCCCCGCAAGGGCCAACGCACCCAGAAGGAAGAACCCACTCGTCCACACCTCAGTGTGCGCGAGCCCTCCGAGCGAGCGCAGGTCCCCCGTGCCCGCTGCACGGCGCACCGCACCGGCACACAGGAGCAGAAGACCGATACACGCTGCATCGTTGAACATGTGGAACACCCCACCTTGCAGCGCCACACGCCCGAATTCCGGTCGGGTGGCCAGCGTGGCGAGTCCCACCCCCGCAGCGAGCAGCATGAACCCGATCTGCGACACCGCCCCGTACGCAATGAGCCGCCCCAGATCGGTCTGGATCACCGCCATGAGGACAGCCACCAAGATCGTCAACGCCCCCAACGCTGTCACCAACCAACCCACAGCCGGCGTACTCGCACCACCGTACATGGTGAACACCATCCGGAAGAGGCCGTAGAGCGCTGCCTGTGTGTTGGCCACGAGCACGATGGCGGTGTTCGCATCGGCCTCACCGTAGGCATCCGGCGCCCACATGTGCATCGGCACAGCACCAGCCTTCATCAGGAGACCCCCGAGCAGGAGTCCCAAGGCGATGCGGTCGAGCGCCCCTCCCTGGATCTGCGAGGAGAGGAACGCCATGTTCAGCGCACCGTACTGCCCGTACAGAACACCCACGGCGAGGAGCACGAGCAGACCACCCAGGATGTACATCACCAATGTCTTAAACGCTGCCTCCGGCGACCGGGACTCCCACGCCCGGAAGCCGATGAGGCCACAAGCGGCCACCGTGGTGATCTCGAAGAACACGAAGAAGTTGAACATGTCACCGGTGAGCTTGAGTCCCAGCATGCCCGCCCACAGAAGGAGGAACAGCGACATGGAAAGCGTCTTACCCTTGCCCTCCTCCACGAACCCCAGCGCGTAGACGAGCGCTGCCCCACCGAGCAGTGCGGCGATCAGGGCCATGAACGCACTCATCGCGTCCACCACGAGCATGATTCGAATGGGGAAGCCTTCGGGGCCCAACGTGGCATCGGCTGCCTCAGCACCAAGCGTATACACCTGCACACCGCCGGTGAACACCTGAACGGCGAGCGTCACGATCATGGCCACGGTGAACGCCCCCACGCCCACCAACCACAGGTCGCGTAGTCTCCGGTGGACCTTGGCCATGAGCGGAAGGGCAAAGGCCCCCAACAGGGGCACGGCAATCGTCAGAATCGGCACGTGCACGGTCCAGCTCATCCGCGCAGCTCCCGAATCTTGCCCGCGTCGAGCGTTCCCCGGTGGCGGTGGATCACCACAGCAAACGTGAGCAGAAGCGCCGTGGTGGCCATCCCAATCACAATCGAGGTCAGGGTCAGTGCCTGTGGCGTGGGCATCACCATGGGAGCGTCGGCCGGGGCGAACGTGTAGATCGGGGCAATTCCGCCCCGCACGTACCCGAGCGAAACCAGGAACAGGTTCACCCCGTTCTCGATGAGCACGATCCCCACTGCCAGCTTGATGAGGTTACGACGTGTCATCAGCGTCCACAGTCCCAGCACCACAAGCACCATGCTCACCACAAACGGCAGGTTACCGATCATCCCCGCCTCCAAACAGCCCCAGAAGAAGCACAATCGAACCGAGGCCCGCCAGGACCTTCAGGCCCACAGCCCAGTTCATGAGCGGCAGCATGCCCCCTGTCTCCAGCAACCCAGGGTTCGGACCCGTCGGCACGGGCTGACCGAACAGGCCACCCGTACCGGCAAGTGCGTTGTAGAAGAACGTCACCCCGATCCCCAGGAACGCCAGCACCGCGAACGCCAACGCTCCCACATCCTCGAG
>PUMK01000058.1 GCA_003551325.1 Candidatus Acetothermia bacterium
AAGCTTGACCAAGCTCTCTTCGGCAACGTATGATTGAGTTGCGCTCCCCGGTAGCTCAACAGGCAGAGCGGCTGGCTGTTAACCAGTAGGCTGGAGGTTCGAATCCTCCCCGGGGAGCCAGAGAGAACGGGAGACCCCTTCGGCCACCAGGTCGAAGGGTTTTCTGTAGAATGGATCGAGGTTTTTCCCCATCAGGATCGAGTTCGAAAGTAGCGCTTTGAGAAGGCGAACCCGTTCTTCGTGCGGTTGCGTACGATACAGTCTGGGAGCACGTTCAAGGAGTTCGAAAGTAGCAAGCGCCTCATCCTCAGCAGGTCCAGTGCCCAGCTCGAGGTCAACCATCTGTGCGGAGAGCCGATCCTCCTTCGCCGACCAGTTGCTCTCCAGAGTGCTCCATCGCTCATCGGAGATGACACCCCGAAGCTTGTCTTCGTATGCCTTGTCACGCATCTGTGTGACTTCGGTGAGTTGCCTCCTCAGCTCACGCATTCTGGACTCAGCATCTCTCTTCCGTCGCCCACCTTCCCTTCGGATCCCAGCCATTAGCGCCCGAACCTGCTCCTCAGAGAGTCTCACCGCCTCTACGACGGGGAAAAACAGCTCACCTAGCGAGTCCTGCGGTAGGTAGCTTTGCCCGCACTTCCCTTTTCCGTGGGTACAGTGGTAATAGACGTACTTCCCCTTGATGAGCGAGGCGGTGATGCGACATCCGCAGTAGCCGCAGGTCATGAGCCCTCTGTACGGGAACCTCCGCTTGGTCAGGGGGTGACTCCTTCCGCGGAGCTTGTCCTGAGCTCTGTTGTACAGTGCCTTTGAGACTATGGGCTCGTGCTCTCCCTGGTACACCTTCCCTTCATAGCGAAGAAGTCCGCAATAGATAGGATTCCCCAAGAGCTTGTGTAGCGGACCCTTGGACAGTACCCCCCCTGAACGCGTCCGGAGGCCCAGGGACTTGGCCCTGCCGACAAGCTGAGAAAGGGAGATGTCTTCGTTGGCGTACACCTCGAAGACCCGCCTGACGATGGGAGCCATCTCTGGATCGGGTAGTAGCACTTTTGCTTCGCGATCGTTGACGTAGCCCGTGGGGGCTGGTCCAGGCCAACCGCCTCTTCGTACTTTGGTGTTGGCTGCATGGCGCACTCTCTCCCCGAGCTGGTCGCTGTAGAGGCGGGATACCGCGGCATGGATCGAAGCGACGAAGCGCCCAGATGCTCCTTCAGGCAGCGACTCAGTCACGGAGAT
Source organism: Candidatus Acetothermia bacterium (assembly GCA_003551325.1). Classification (GTDB taxonomy): domain Bacteria; phylum Bipolaricaulota; class Bipolaricaulia; order Bipolaricaulales; family Bipolaricaulaceae; genus B1SED10-245. Next base: position 1,243 of record PUMK01000058.1, read on the forward strand.
GATGCTCATCCCCTCCATCTCCTCAAGGACGGAGTAGTCCTGGAGGTTCCTTGAGAGCCGGTCGAGCTTGTAGCAGAGGACGCCGGTCACGTCCTTCCTCTTCCGGAGGAACTTGAGCATGGCGGAGAACTCAGGTCTCCCAGGCTTGTGTGCAGAGTGGGACTCTTCGAACGTACGGACAACGTCGAGATCGTGGCCAGCTGCATAGTCAGCAAGGAGTTGCCGTTGGGTCTCGATGGAGTAGCCGTGGGTTGCCTGCTCTTCAGTACTGACACGGATATAGGCTACGACCCGTCGCTTCATCGTTCCGCTCCTTTCCAGGCAGTCTAAGGACCTACGTTCAACCGATCAACACAAAGACGAGCAACCTTGTCGGTTACTCTGTTCTCGCTTTCCCTTAAGCGTCCTCCCACTCCCTCAGGATCTCGACGTAGTCCCGGAAGTTGTCCACGGCCTCACGCAGCTCCTCATCATCGTAGGGAAGGACAGGTTCTTGCTTACCGGGAGCTTCGCTACCGGCCTTTCTCTCGCGCGGAGCGGTCAGTCCCCGCATGCGCTGCGTCGAGCGCTCTCGGCTCTTACCCATGTCCGCCGCCGTTTCGTTCGACGATCGCGTGCGGGACCCGGTCCGCGGGGGATCTCCAGATCGGTGCGAACAGCGCTTCGGGCTCGTTCAGGTTGTAGTCATCTTCGCATGTGAAGCAGAACATGCGGCTTCCTGTTCGTCTCGGGTCGGCGTTCTTTGCCGTGGCGATGAGGTTTTCCATCCGCCGCAGGGATGGCGTGATGGTGAGGACACGGAAGGGGCCGGGGAGATCGTCGGCCAAGCTGCGTGACCGGAGCTGCCAGTAGGCTTGGAGCTTGAGGAGGAATCGCTTGAGCGACATCGTTCCCCGATCTGCTTCGAGAAAGAAGTGGGCGACCCGTCCGTCTTGTGCCTGGAGGGAGAACCGGGCATCGGGGATGACCGCTACCCGATTCCCCCCCAGGTTGACCCGGGCAAGCGGCCGTTCGGGTACGCGCCAGTCAGTGAGTACGAGATCTGGCCGGGCCCTGCAGGCGAGGGTCAGGCAGACCCGGAACTCGGCCACCATCAGGGTGTGGGCGAGGTAGAAGCGTTTCGCGGTGCGGTTGTCCTCAGCAAGGTGCCTGGGGACGCGTGCTGCCTCCCCTGATCTACGGGCAAGGACCCGTGCCCCTTTGGGAGCAAGCGCGTAGACGAGGTAGCGGTAGCCTTCCGCCCGGAGTTCCCGCTGGTGAGCTGGGCGGTCAAGATACCCGTGGTGGTAGAGCCGTGACAGGCGTTCTCGCGTGTTCCGCTCTGATCCCCCGACGAGTGCTTGGATGTGGGGGGTGTTGAGAAACCGGTGTTCCCGGACAAGCTCAAGCACCCGAAGATCCCGCTTGGTGAGCGCGAGCGGGGGTAGGTGGGGATCAAGGCGCCGGAAGAGGCGCCGTCTTGAGTTGTGTGGTATGTCCGTCATGGTGGTATCCAGTAGGTGGGTTCAGGTTCGTGGACCTCCCCGTTTGTCCGGGTTTCGATCTCTGTGCGGACGAGGTCCCGTGGCCGCGCGGCGCGGGCAAGGAGGCGTTCCCGGAGCTCGTCCGTCTCTCGGGTCATGGGTCTGTCCGGGGCCTCGGCCGTACGAAAGGGACCCGGGCTTCCTTCCCCTCGGATGTTGAGCAAAGCCTGTCTAGGAGCGAGGTCCAGCAAAAAGTTGATGTACCCTTCCATCTCCTCTGAGACGGGGATGAACACGGGGTTCGTCCGCGGCTCTGAGGAGAGGAGCTTTCGGCTCGGAAGCTGGAACTTGACCTGCTTTCCCGTGGCACGGAACGCCTGGCGGGCGAGCTTCTCGGCATCGTCTCGGCTCGAGCGGAAGCTGACTTGGACCTGGCAATTCCCAAGGACCGAGGCAAGGAGTGTCCGCTCAAGCTGGGCAAGGGTCTGGTTGGCCATCACGAGGGACAACCCGTACTTCCGCGCCTCAGAGAGGATCTCCTCGAAGCTTCGTGTGGCGTAGTTCTGGAACTCGTCAACGACGAGGCGGTACGGCCGGCGCGCAGCCTCAGGAAGATCCACCCGAGATAACGCCGCCTCCTGGATCTTGGAAACGAGCAGGGCCCCCACGAGGTCCGAGTTCCTCTTCAGGCGGCCCTTGGCCAGGTTGACGAGGGTGATTGTCCCTTCGTCCATCCACTGCCGGAGATCGATCGTCGAGTGCGTTTGTCCGACCATGTCCCGGATCCAGGGATCGGTGATGAACGTCGAGACCTTGTTGAGCGAAGATTCGACCCATTCAGCCTTGGTTCTCGCCGGCAGGGGTCCGAACCGGTGCTCCCAGTAGTCCCTCGCTTCGGTCGAGCGGAGGCCGGCGACGAGGTCGGCCCGGAACGCCTGATCGGTGAGGAGCCGCGGGACATCGAGCATGGTCCGGCCACGTTCAGCGAGGGTGATGAACGCATTGCGCATGAGGTCTTCCATCCGTGCGCCCCAGGAGTCGTGCCAGAGCTTCTCGAAGACCGTGAGGAGCTCGAGGACGTGCGGGTAGATGTCGTCGCCTTCCGGAATCTCAAGAGGGTTGAACCCGACAGCCCACCCGGGAGCGGTGGGGTCGACGAGCACCGTCCGTTCGCGGGCCGGGTGCCCAGTCGGGAGGGTAGCGAGGTAGGCGATGAGTGCATCGCAGAGATCCCCATGGGGGTCGATCAGGCAGAGCCCATGTCCTTCCGCGATGTCCTGTTCAAGGAGGACGCGTAAGAGGCGGCTCTTCCCTGTGCCGGTTCCCCCGACGATGTAGGCGTGGTTACGGAGCGCGTCCGTGGACACGACGACCGGCCGACCACGGAGTTCCCCGAGATGCCGGGATGCCCCCCGTGTCGCAAGGAGTGGCTCGAGGATGTAGCGTAGCGCTCTACGGAGGCCCATGTCGGATCACCCTGAAGAGTCGGCGGAGGACTTCGCGAAACTCGCCTCCCGCCTCAGGGAAGGCGTTGGGGAGTCCCCACACCGTCCGTCCGAGGTACCAGCCGGCAAGCGTCCAGGTGAGGAGGGCTAAGGCGATGAGGACAAGCCCGTGTCCCCCTTGAGAGAGGAAGTTCCAGATACCGAGGAAGAGAAGGCCTGTCGCAAGGTAGCAGAGCACCTGGGCGATCTTCCTTGCTCGCTCGGGAAGCGCTTGCGAGTCGGGAAGTCCGGTGGTTCGCCGGACGGTGGACTCGAGCGTCCGGGAGGCGATGTTGACGAAGGCCGCGGCGATCGCGGTCAGCAGGAAACGTGCCAACCGCGTCGCCAGTGGCCACGGCTCGCGTGACCCTTGAAAGGGGTTACGGAGCTTGAGGTTCACCCGCGCCCTCCGCGCAGATCGGACAGTCCTCACGCCGTGGTACCCAGCCCGAGCGCGTGAACTCCGCATCGGCTGGGCACAGCGAATGAAGGTTCCAATCTCTCGGACGGTCCATGAACAGGGAGTCGATCGCGTAGAGGGCGAGCCCTCCAAGCTGTTTGAAGAGGTCCTTGATGGCCGGGCTTCCGGGGCACGGTGTCCGTGCACCGTCCACTTCCTCTGGGAACGCGCAGGCAAAGCAGGCCTTCCCGACTTCTTGGACGAAGAGGTTCGCGTAGTCGGCCCGTTCGGATGCTCCGCCGAAGACGGAGGGGATCATCCGCTCACGGGCGAACCGAGCGATCGCGATCCGTGTCTGTGCGTCGTCGACCGCGGACACGATGACATCGCAGGCGAGGTCCGCCCCTCCATGAAGCGCGTTCTCAAAGGCCAGGTTCCAGGCGATGATCCGGGTCCCAAGGGCGCCATGTGGCGCAAGGTTCCGCGCCAGGGCCCAGGCCTTAGGGCTGTAGACGTCGTCTGGGAAGAAGAATTGCCGACTCAGATTCGAGACCTCGACGCTATCAAAATCGAGGATCTTGAGGGTACCGACGCCCTTGCGAACGAGGCCCTCGGCGATCTCACCGCCGAGGGCACCTGCTCCTGCCAGAAACACTGTGAGGTTCGAGATGGTCTCCTGGGAGAACCCCGGCACCCGGCTCTGCCGATCCTCCACCGACCGACTCCCGTCGCCGTCGTCCGGTTTGGGCGATGGCGACCTGAGGATGAGCGGTACAAGAGCTCGCTCTACTGTCTCCTCAACCTTCATCGGGTGCTGTCCTTGTCTCGTCATGTGTCCCTCCTTTTCGAACCAGGATCCCCTGCGGGGCTCCCGTCAAACGGAATAGAGAATCCTCAATGTGTCGCTTCCCCGCTCCGGATACCTCAACGCGGAACCGCCGGTTGGCAGAGAAGAAACGCACGAAGCCGTCCCTCGAGAACACCGCGCCGATCGCCGGGTACCCCATGCGCTCAAGGCCACTCTGCGTGGCCATGTCGTCCGCTGAGGGCACAGTGCTGCGCGGGCCTCTCCCTGGATGAGAGTGCATGACGGCGAGCAGGCGTTCGTCCCTCTGATCAAGCTCCAGCAGCGCCGCGGTCTGAGATGCCGGTTCCGGCGCTGCATGGGCGACGCTCTGATCGATGAGCTTGAAGTGAACGAGGCGGGTCAGTGCAAACAGCCTCTTCCCGTCCTCTGGTCCCGTTGCGTAGACCAGGTGCTCGTTCCGAGTCCTCGTAAGAACTCGGTACGCATTGAGCAAGAGATCGGTGCTCACAAGGTAGACGGCAGTCCCTCTGTCGCCCGGATCTTCTCGGGGGAGGTCCTCGAGCGCGCGGCGGAGGCCGCGCAACCTCATGACCTCCACAAACGCGCGTTCGACCTCGGCATCAGGGCCTGGCTTCTGCGCGCGCGCATCGAGATCCGCGAGTGCTGCCCACATCGACTGGAGCAGAAACTCGTCGAGTAGTAGCTCTACCGGAAGTCCTGTTGGCCCTCTCGGGTCCCTAATCCCATAAGCTTCAAACATGGCTCCTCCTCTTTCCTGATAACGCATCGATGAGAACCCTCTCTACGGCAAGGATTCCCTCGTCTGGATGCTTGGGCTTGGGGCTAAAGTGAATGCGATAGGTGTTGTTGCCGGCAGCGTGGAAGCACACCCAGTGGTCGTGTTCTTTCAGCGCTCGTGGCGGTTTCTTGATGAAGAACTGTGGGTGTGGGGACTTCGGTTGCGCGATCTCCCCTTCATACGAACCGTAAGGTGTTTGATAGAAGCCCTTCAGTCGTCCTTGCTCGAGCGTCCAGCGCCGGAGGTCCCAGTACGGCCGACTGACTGGCCGCACCACCGGGCGGGCGACCTTGGTCGCAGTCTGCCTCTTCTTATTGCCCGATTGGGGCGTCCTTGCCCTCTTCGGGGCTCCTTGCCCCTGCCCACGGGGAGCGCGCGGCTCCACAACCACGGCCTTCGGTTTGACCTCTTCGTGGAGCGGTGTTTGTCGGCCGTGCGCCGTTGCAGCCTGTGTCACTCCCTCTTCCTTCCGGGCTGTCTCCGGAGTCCTCGGCAGTATGCGTTCCTGCTGATCCAATGGTCTCGCCTTCTGAGGTCTCCCTGGAAGGTAACCGCCCATGGGCGGTGGGGGACGAAACAGTCTCCCCACCGCCGCGGCGGCCAGCCCGGTCAAGAAGCCCGCGATCCCGCCGAGGACCGCAACTGCCTGAACAAGCTGAGGTTCACTCATGCGTCTCCTCCCACTGAGACCGGTGTGTCCGGCTGGCGTTGTACAGCAAGTAGCCACAACGAGTGCACACGAGGTCAGTCGTGGTCTGGATTAGAGGCCTGTGAGCTGCTGAAGAGGGTTGTTCCTACGGGGTGGCCCCGGTGGGGTGGATGG
>PUMK01000207.1 GCA_003551325.1 Candidatus Acetothermia bacterium
GAAGCCTCGACCAACGTGGGATCCTGAGCCTCCCACGCTACGTTCACGAATCGGGCTACCACGGGCGCATTGTAGAACGCGTGCGCCAGGACGATGGCCCAGAGGGAATACAGCACCCGCAGCGGCGGTTCAGAAAGGCCAAACACGCTCATGAGTGCGCGGTTGAGGTGGCCTGCGTGGCCGAAGAACAGCACGAACCCCAAGGCCACGGTGATCGGCGGCAGCACGAACGGGACCAACGTCAGCGCACGCAGCGCTGTCTTGCCAGGGAAGCTGTACCTGGTGAGCAGCCACCCAAAGGGGAAGCCGAGAGCCAAGCTCAGCAGCGTGGACAACAGTGCCTGCTCAAGCGTGAACCTGAGCAGGTGACGGATGTAGCCGTCAGCGAGGACATCCCTTATTGGGTTCAGCGACCATGTTCCGTCCAGTTGCAATCCTTGGCGCAGCACCTCCCACAGTGGGCCGAAAAAACCCACGGCCAGCAGGCCAAGAGGTGCCAACGCCAAGGTCCAACCGAGCAGTCGGTGGGTGTTCAGCGTCCCACCACGATCTCTTGCCACGTGCTGATCCATGTTGCGAGCTGCTCTCCGATGAGCTCAAGGTCTGGGTACACGGGAACATCAGGCACCACAGCGTATGTTTCGAAGTCCTCCGGTAGCGTGACGGCCGCGTTGGCGGGGAACATCCACTGCGTTGTAGGGATGAGCACCTGGATGTCCTCGGAGAGGACGATATCCAGGAGTGCATGGGCAAGCTCCGTTTTCTCGGTCGTGCGCACGAGACCCATGTACTCTACCTGACGGCACGCCTGTCCCTCGAGCGTCAACACACGGTAGCGAACATCTCCGAAGACAATCTTGGCATATGCTTCATCGGTGGAATAGGAGATCACAATCGGAGCCTCCCCCGCTTCGAACATCTCGAAGGATTCCGTCCAACCGCTTGTGACCGTCAGCACGTTCGGCAGGAGTGCGCGCCAGAAGTCGGGCCACGCATCGCCGAACCGATCGACGGTCCATGCGAGAAATGACAGTCCCGGGGACGCCATGCGCGGATCCTGCAGGATGATCTTGTCCTTGAGCTCTGGCCGTAGAAGATCCTCGAAGCTTTGAGGGATGTGTGCCTCGGGCAGAGCATGCTCATCATAGATGAACGTCACGTATCCGTAGTCAAAGGGGACCACGAAAGCATCGTCCATCAGGCGAAGCTCTTGGGGGACGTGTTCAAGGTTGGAGAGCCGTTCTGACTCGAGGGGCCTGAACACCTCATTGGCCAGCGCTCTGGGGATCTCCACATCGGCGGTACCCAGAAGCACATCCGCTGTGGGGAGGCCAAGCGCCAGTTCCCCGATGACCCGGGCCAGCATCTCCGAGGAGTCCCCTGGAGCGATCCACACGAGATCGACGCCAGGATGAGCTTCCTCGAAGGCCTCCTTGATCGCCTGAGCTGGCCCCCAGGCGACGAAGGAGTCGTACGTGTACACCACAAGCTGCTCCGCCGTCGCAGAGACGCCACAGAGCGACACCGTCAACATCAACACCACACACATTGCCTTCATCATGATCCCTCCCTACTACGCGTTCCGGGGTTGAGGGTTGAATTCCAGAAGGGGTCTTCATCGGGGGCGTCGAGCGATGCGATCGCACCGTGGCTGCGCGTAAACGACGCCCGTTCCTCAAGCACCTCTCCCACCACGCGGAAACCTAGGTTCTCGAGTGACCTAAGCGCAGTGGGAGGCGCCACGGCGAGAAGGGTCCCGCAGCTCGTCACCTCCCATGGCGAGAGGCCTGAGAGCTTCAGGATCTCCTCCACAAGAGGGTCGACGGACAGAGCGTCCATATCAAGCAGCACACCTCGATCCATTGCCAGGGCCAGTTCTTGGGAAGCACCCAGGATTCCCCCCTCGGTGACATCGTGCATACAACGCAGCTCGCCGATCCGTGAGGCTTGGGTCGCGATCTTCAGAGACGAGAGTTGGTCGAAGCACTGCTCTGCCCAGGTGAGGCGGTCGGGCGAGGCGGAACACGGGTGGAGCAACGTCAGGAGCACGGCTGCCTCCAGCCCAGGTGAGCCCGAAAGCATCAGCATGTCGCCGGGTTCTGCTGTTGAAGGAAGGCGCAGCAAAGCACGTGCTCCTGTGCCGATGGCCGTTGCTCCACCGACCCAGGGGAATGCTGCCTCGGCATAGCGAGCGGTGTGCCCAGCGATGATCTGTACGTCGAATCGGTCAGCTTCGCAGCGGAATGCATCCAGAAGCTCGCTTAGTGCAGCATCGGGCAGGTCCTCAGGGAGAGACCAACTCGCGGTGAGATAAGCGGGGGGGAGGCCGGACACGGCCACGTCGACCGTCACCAGATGGAACGCGAGCCAGGCTGAGCGCGCCATGCCCAGTGCGGGCGAAACGGCGAGCGGATCGCAGGCGGTTACAAGCACGTGCTGCTCATCCAGCGCTATCGCCGCGAAGTCTCCTCCCACCCGGGGGCCCCACAGGACCTCTTGCCCGGTTGCCAGGCCGTTCAACACGCGATCCTCAAGTAACCTCCGCGATACCTTACCCGCCATGGTTGTACCCCCGATTCTGAAGCGGTCGTTCCCCGTCGGTTTGCACGATGGTGATGCCGTGGGGGACAGTCTCGCCGATCACTGTCCCAAAGTCGGGATGGAATGCTTGTTCGGATATGGTGAACAAGAGTTCGAAGTCCTCTCCGTAGTCCAGTGCGGGTGTGTGAAGTCCATCGATCCAGGGGATCCGGTGAGCGTAGATACGAAACCCGACGCGGGACGCTTTGGCAAGGAGGTGCACGGAGTGGGCAAGCCCGTCGGAGATGTCGATCATGCATGTCGCCTGATGGACAAGCTTCGGACCCAGTTCCGTCCGCGGCACGAACCTGAGGAGCGTGTTTGCCTCGTCATGCTGACCCGTGCTCAGAAGCTCCATCGCCCGAGCCGTTGCCCCCAGTGGGCCCGACACGCACAGGAGATCGCCCACGCGCGCGCCCTGCCTAAGGATGGGTTGGGCACACTCCCCCAGCGCACACGACGTCAGGAACAACTCCTGTGAGGTGTCGAGGTCCCCTCCCGAGAGTTCCCCCCCCGCCTGTCGACAACAGGCTTGCGCACCTGACAGCACCTCGTCCACAAACGAGGTGTCCAGCGAAGGGGCCGACAACCCCAACAACACCAACAATGGGCGGGCACCCATCGCCGCCACATCGGACAGTGACACGGCCACCGATCGCCAGCCGATTGTGTATGGGGTAGTGCCTAAGGGGAAGTCGGCGTCACGGTGCAGCATATCCATTGACAGGACGAGGTAGCTGCCGCCCCACGGGAGAACGGCGCAATCATCCCCAGCCTTGGGGACAGTTCGGGCAATGCGCTCAAGGAGTTGCCACTCGTCCATCGCTCCCACACCCGACCCAGGCATGGGATTGGCCTGCGGTAGGTAACCTCCCTACGCTGGCATGACCCAGGTCAGGTTCCAGGGGTCGAGGCACGTGCCTCCTCTCAGCCAGCCAGGCTCCCCCGGTTACCGCCTTTCATTATACGATGGCGATGAAGCATGCCAAGGTGTGGTGAGCGTTGCTCAGATCAGCATGGCGCGTGTTCAGCCCTTCAGCGCGCCAGCCATGAGTCCGCGCAGGAAGAAGCGACCCAGCACGATGTACACGATCACGGTGGGCAGGGCGGCCAGTAGAGCACCGGCCATCTGCACATTCCACTCCACGACGCGGGCGCCAGCAAGGTTCTGAAGCGCTACGGTGACAGGCCAGAAGCGTGGTTCAGTGAGGGCGACGGCGAACAGGAAATCGTTCCACAACGATGTGAACTGCCAGATGATGGTCACCGCGAACCCAGGGATCGCGATGGGAAGCATGATGTACCTGTAGATCCCCAGAACCCCTGCCCCGTCGATGCTTGCCGAGTCCAACACTTCGTCGGGCACCGTGGCGAAGTAGTTGCGGAAGATGAGCGTGGTGATGGGGATACCGTACACGATGTGTGTGAGGATTAGCCCTGGCAGCCCACCGTAGAGGTTGACCTCCTGCATGAACCGCACCAGCGGGATGAGCACGCTCTGATAGGGGATGAACATGCCGAACAGCATCGCACCGAACACGAAGTTCGAGCCGCGGAAGCGCCACTTAGAGAGCACATAGCCGTTCAGCGATCCCAGAAACGCTGATCCCAATGCGCCCAACACCGCAACGATCAGACTGTTCAGGAGATTCCCGGAGAGCACGTTGAACGCCGCCACGAAGTTGTCCAAGCTGATTGCCTGTGGGAGGTGCCACATCCTTGGCAGGCTCACCTCAGCAAAGGGTTTGAGGCCGGTGACGAGCATGACGTAGACTGGCATGAGGAAGAAGCCCGCTGCGATAACGAGGAACGCATACTGCCAGAAGCGTGCTGCCCTAAGCCTCGCGGTCATCGCTCCACCTCCCTGCGCAGGCTGTGTCGGAGGTAGGGGATGACCAACAGCGACACCAGGATAAACAGGATCACCGCGATGGCTGCTCCGCGGCCGAAACGAAGCCCCCTGAACGTGGTGAACCACATGTTCATCGCCGGCACCTCCACCGAGAAGCCTCGCCCTCCTTCTGGCGAGATGGCCATGATGAGGTCGAAGATCTTGAGCGAGATGTGGCCCAAGATGACGACTGCCCCCAAGGTCACCGGGCGCAGCAGGGGAAGGACCACACGACGGTAGATCTGCCATTCGCTTGCCCCGTCCACGCGCGCTGACTCCCTCAGCTGTTCGGGGATCCCGCGGATGCCGGCGAGGTAGAGCGCCATGACGTACCCAGAGAGCTGCCAGGTGGCGGCCAGAGCGATCGCCACCATGCCCCACTGGGGATGCATATGCCAGGGGTTTGCCAGGGCGCCCAGTCCCACCTCATGCAACAGCAAGTTGAGGCCGGTGAGCCGCGTTCCCTCAGTTACGGGGTTGAGAAGCCACCGCCACACCACGCCCGTGACCACAAACGAGATGGCCATGGGAAAGAGGAAGATCGTGCGGAAGAAGGTTTCCCCCCGTAAGCTGCGGTCGAGCAGGATGGCAAGCCCGAGACCCAGCAGCAGGCATACGGCGATGAACACCACAGTAAACACTGCTGTGTTCCACATGTTGGTCTGAAAACGGTCTTGCTGGAACAGGGTCATGAAGTTGTCAAACCCGACAAACGTGTAGTCGGGCATGATGCCTCGCCATCTGGAGACGGAGACACGTGCCGTCCAACCCACGAAACCGTATACGAAAACACCGATTGTCAACGCCGATGGGACGAGGAGGGCGAGTGCCCCCAGTCGGTCTCTGCGCTTTCGTCTCATGCCTCCGTCTCCCTCCAGGGGAGGCACGGGCCGTGGGCCCGTGCCTCCCCGTGACGAACTGAACGCACGCTACTCGAGCGCTTCCTCTGCTGCCGAGACCAAGTCGCGATGGAGTGTGTCCACACTGCGGTGCGCGACGAACGAGCCCACCGCGCTGATGAAGTCGTCCATCCACTCAGGAGAGGCCGCCGCGCCGTGCTGCAAGCTGGGTACGATGGCATCCTGAGCGAAGTCATCCATGGCTGATTCCTGATACACGTCGTACACAGCTCGGTCGGCATCCACACGAGCGGAGATCGAACCCTTGATGGGGTTGAACGCGTCTTGCCCCTCGCGTGTGCCTACCGTGCGGAGCCAGGCGATGACGACATCGCGGTCCGGTGCATCCTTCGGAAGCACAAACGTGTCCGAAAGCGCTTGGAATGCGCCGGCACTGCCCGGAGTTGGAGCCCAACCGTACTCCACCCCAGGTGTCCAGCCTTGGGCCATGAAGTACCCGTGTGCCCAGTCACCCATGATGTTCATCGCCGCGTCACCGCTCACCACGAGTGCGCTCGCCTCGTCCCAGGACAGGGCCGGTGCATCCTCGTTCACGTAGTTGAGCATGCGGTCAAAGTAGTCCAGTGCCAGTCTGACGGAGGCGGTGTTCCAACTCGTGGTGCCGTCCCACAGACCCGTGTAGGCGCTAGGGCTCAGCACTCCGAGGAGCACCGTCTCCAGGAGGTGCACAACCGTCCAGGTCTCCCCGAGGGCCAGCGGGATGATCCCCGCAGCTTTCAGCTTGTCGGCCGTCCGGAAGAAGTCGCCCATGGAGACTGGTGCCTCAAGCCCGTGTTCTTCGAAGATCCCCTTGTTGTACCACAGGACGTTGCTGCGGTGGATGTTCACCGGCACGTTCCAGTATTCACCATCGAAGCGAAGCATCTCAAGCAGGGGCTCTGGGAAAACATCAACCCATCCCTCTTCCTCGTAGATGAACGTGATGGGCTCCAGGAAGCCGGGCCGAGCGTATGGGTCAATGGTACCCGCACCGGCGTGCACCTGGAATGTCCCCGGTGGCCTCCCGCCGACGATGCGGGAGATGAGCACTGCTCGGGCCGCAATCCCAGCGCCACCCGAGATCGAGGCGTCGATAAGCGAGACGTAGGGGTACCGCGCCCGGAACACTTCGTACAGCGCATCCATGGCTTCCTTCTCGCCGCCTGCTGTCCACCAGTGGACGATCTCCAGCGTACCTGCCAGATCCTCGTCCACTGCCCAACCTGTTGTTCCCACACCGATGAGCAGTCCTGCAACTGTCAGCCAGACCAACAGCTTTCGCATGTCCTCGTTCCTCCTTGTTCGCGCTTTAACGGTCGTTCAACCCTGTCTCCGACGCGCAGATGCTAGGGTCTCGTCATGCTGCACATGTATCTCGCTCTCACCTCCTCTGTGATGGTTGTTGAACTTGGTGACAGAGCCTCTCCGGACTAGGGCCGTCTTCAGCCTGATCTGCCGCACTCGCTTCTGGGCGCGTCCTTCCCCTTCTAGCCGCGTAAGAAGGAGCTGCCCCGCCGCCAAACCCATCTCATAAGGCTGCTGTGCCACGACAGTGAGTGGCGGGGTAAGGAGTGCGGCTTCATCGAAGTCGTCGAAGCCCA
>PUMK01000320.1 GCA_003551325.1 Candidatus Acetothermia bacterium
CCGATATGCTGGCGTGTTCCCCGCCGGACAGGCCAGCGGAGCCTTCGATCAGGAGATCGACGGAGAGGGGAAGCTCCTGTCACCGGGATTTGTCAACGCCCACACCCATCTCGCCATGACACTCTTCCGCGGCAAAGCCGCCGACATCCCGCTCATGCGCTGGCTGGAAGAGGAAATCTGGCCTGTGGAGAAGAAGCTAACGCCGGACGACGCGTACTGGTTCTCCTGCCTGGGTCTTGTGGAGATGATCCGCTCGGGCACCGTGGCTTTTGCCGATATGTACTTCTACATGGAGGAAACTGCGCGCGCGGCGGAACAGGCCGGCCTTCGGGCACTCCTTTCCTGCGGGATCATCGCCCCCGAGAAGGAGAGGATCGCCCCCGAACTTGCGACAGCGGAGACCTTTGCCCGTGCATGGAACGGAGCCGCTGAAGGACGTATTCGGACGGCACTCTCTCCCCACGCACCCTACACGTGTCTTCCCGAGGTGTGGAAGGAGGCCACGGCACTGGCGCGTGAGTTACGCGTTCCCATTCACACGCACGTCGCCGAGACCCGCGATGAAGTAGACCGCATGCACGAGCAGACGGGCCAGAGTCCGGTGCAGTGGCTGGAAGGTCTTGGCGTGTTCTCGGTTCCCACATTGGCTGCCCACTGCGTGCACGTCAGCGAGAAGGACCGGAACATCCTCGCCGCTCACCGTGTGGCCGCTGTGCACTGCCCCACTTCCAATGCCAAACTGGCGTGCGGGATCGCCCCGGTGACGGCCATGTTGAGCATGGGGGTCAACGTGGCGCTGGGTACCGACGGCGTGGGTTCGGCGGGTGACCTGGACATGGTTGAGGAGATACGCCTGGCTGCTCTGCTTGGGAAGCTCAAGCAGGATGACCCCGAATCCTTGCCCGCTCAGGAGGTACATCGCATGGCCACCTCACGCGGTGCCGCTGCCCTTGGCTGGGGAGACGAAACGGGTACAATCACGGAAGGAAGGTGGGCCGACGGCATCCTGGTGTCCCGAAAAGGGGCGCACATGGTCCCCGGCTACAACCCCCTCATGGACCTCGTCTACTCCGCCGGGAAGGCGGACGTGGATACGGTGTTCGTTGATGGTCGCTTTCTGATGCTGGAGGGTCGTCTGCTCACCCTGGATGAGGAGCGGATCAAGGCCAAGTGCAAGGCGCTGGCCCGTAGATACCGCTGACAACCCCCTGCCGGGCGTGTGTCCGCTCGCAGGAGGGCGTTTGTAGGAGGTGTGATGACACTGAGAGGGAAAGAGAAGGAAGAAATCGTACAGCGATTCGCCCAGCATGCGGGCGATACAGGATCCGTGGAGGTCCAGGTGGCGTTGCTCACGCGCAGGATCGCGCAGCTCACCGAGCACTTCAATGTCCACCGCAAGGATTTCCACTCCCGGCGTGGGCTTCATCAGATGGTAGGACGAAGACGCCGGTTGCTTCAGTACATCAAGAAGCAGGATCCCCGTCGCTATGCGAGGCTAATCCGCGAACTGGGAATCAGAGGGGTATGAACTCATGCAAGCAGCAGAGATGGAACTAGCAGGAAAGAAACTAACATTAGAAAGCGGCCGGCTCGCCAAACAGGCCGATGCCGCCGTACTCGTCAGCTGGGGGGATACGAAGGTTCTCGTGACTGTGGTCTGCGAACCCAGCGATGGCAGGTTGGACTACTTCCCGTTGCGCGTCGACTTCGAGGAGAAGTTCTATGCTGGCGGGAAGATCCCCGGGGGCTTCTTCAAGCGCGAGGGCAAACCCTCCGACGAGGCTGTACTTGCGGCACGGCTCATCGACCGACCGATTCGGCCCTTGTTCCCCAAGGCCTACAAAGACGAAGTCCACATCGTGGCCACCGTGCTCAGCGCCGAGCTCGATGCCCCGCCGGAGATCGCCGCCATGTTGGGAGCATCAGCCGCCCTGAGCGCCTCCCCGGCGCCCTTTGCCGGACCCACCGCTGCGGTGCACGTGGGGATGGTCGACGGGCAGATCGTGGTCAACGCTACCGACGTGCAGCGCGATGAGGGCCCCATGGAAATCATCGTTGCCGGCACGCGGGACACCGTGACCATGGTTGAAGGGTTTATGGGCGAGATCCCTGAGGAAGAGGTCATCCGTGCTGTGCAGGAGGGCCACAAGGTAATCCGTGAACTCGTCGAGCTCCAGGATCGCTTCGTCGCCTCCCATCAGGTGGAGAAGCGCAGCGTGCCTGACGAGCCCGAACTTCCCTCGGACGTAGCCGATCGGGTGCGCGCGATCGTCTGGGATCAACTCGATGCCTTGAAGCGCGCCCCGAACAAGCGCGCCCGTCAGGAGGCCGAAGACGCGCTCCTCACACAGGCGGTGGAGCAGCTCGTCGGACAGGAACTGGACGAGAACGAAGCTGCGGAGCGGCAGCGCCAGGTCAGCAGCGCGTTCGAAGAGATCCTTCGCACGTACAGCCGCGACTCTATTCTCGAGCGGGGTGAACGCATGGACGGCCGTCGGCCCGCGCAGCTCCGCCCCATAACGATCGAGACCGGCATCCTGCCCCGCGTACACGGCTCCGCACTTTTCAGCCGGGGGGAAACGCAGTCCCTGGGCACGTGCACACTCGGTGCAACCCGACGGGATGCGCAGATCGTCGATCTCATGATGGAGGACGGACTGAAGCGGTTCATGCTCCACTACAACTTCCCGCCGTTCTCCGTGGGTGAGGCTCGTCGAATGGGTCCTCCCTCACGGCGGTCGATCGGTCACGGACGGCTAGCGGAGAACGCTTTGCGCCCCGTGATGCCCACGGAAGAGGATTTCCCGTATATCATCCGTGTCGTGTCCGAGATTCTTGAGTCCAACGGCTCATCGTCCATGGCCTCGGTGTGCTCCGGGTCGCTGTCGCTGATGGACGCCGGTGTACCGTTGGGCAAGTCCGTCGCCGGCATCGCCATGGGCCTGATCACCGCCGACGACGGTCGCTATGTCGTCCTCACCGACATCACAGGTCAGGAAGATCACTTCGGTGACATGGACTTCAAGGTCGCCGGCACCCGTGATGGCGTGACCGCATTCCAGCTTGATGTCAAGATCGGAGGAATCACCGAGGATCTGATGCGTACTGCCCTGGCCCAAGCCAAGGAAGCACGTCTGGCGATCTTGGAGCTCATGGACAAGGCCATGCCCGCACCGCGGCCGCACTTGTCTCCGTACGCCCCGATGCTGGACATGATCAGGGTCAACCCGGACAAGATCGGCATGATCATCGGCCCGGGCGGTAAGATGATCCGCAAACTGCAGGAGGAAACCGGCACCGATATCGACATCGAGGACGACGGCCTGGTGAAGATCGTGGGTGAGTCCGCGGAGGATGTGGCGCAAGCCCGCCGGATCATCGAAGAGCTCACTGAGGAGATCGAGGTCGGCAAGACGTTCCATGCAAAGGTGGTTCGCACGGTACCGTTCGGAGCCTTTGTTGAACTCAAGCCCGGGATGGACGGGCTCATCCACATCTCGAACCTGTCCGACGGTTACGTGGAGAAGGTCGAGGATATCGTCAAGGTGGGTGATGAGGTCAACGTAGAGGTCATCGGCACCGACGACTCCGGCAAAGCGCGTTTGAAACTCATGCGCGAGACCCCTGAACTCAACAAGGGCGACGTGATCTCAGGCACGGTTACCCACACCACCGACTACGGTGTGTTCGTCGAGATCGCTCCGGGAGTCCGGGGTTTGGTTCACGTGTCCCGGCTTGGGGAGAAGGTGGATCCGCGGAAGCTCGCCAAGAAGGGTGAGCCCATGACCGTGGAGATCGAGGACATCGAGGAAGTGGGAGGTCAGACGCGGTACAAGCTGCGCCGCCTACCCTCGGGAGATCGCGAACCCCAGGAGCAGGAAGGCGAATGAACGAACTGTATCCGGGGTGTGTGGAGGGCTGGCTTCCCAGCGGTCTGCGGGTATTGGCAGTCCCCATGGATCACGTCCACTCGGCGGCCATGGGTGTGTGGATCCGTGTGGGAAGCCGGCATGACCCCCCCGGACAACAGGGGTTGGCCCACGTCCTTGAACACATGGTGTTTAAGGGCACGCAGCGACGTTCAGCCCTGGAGATCGCCCAGGTCATCGATACCCTCGGCGGGCACCTCAACGGCGCAACGAACAAGGAGACAACGTTCTACTTCACCTCGGTGCTCGACGAGGGGTTCACCGAAGGCCTTTCGGTGATCACCGACCTCGTCTCCCAACCGCGGTTGTTGCCGCAAGACCTGGAGAGGGAGCGCACGGTGATCCTCGAGGAGATCCGTGGGGTGGAGGACGCCCCCGAGGATGTGGTGTTCGAACTCCTCGCCGCGCGCCTATGGGGTGCCGATCACCCTCTAGGGTGGCCCGTGTCGGGAAGCCGACAGGCCGTCACCGAACTCACACACCCTGACCTCGTCGCGCACTTCCAGCGAAGCTACGTACCTTCCCGCAGCGTGCTCGTCGCCTGCGGAAGCATCACGCCTGACGAGCTGCTCGAGGAGGCAGAGCAGATCCCATGGGGCGATGGGCATGACAATGCACAGCTCTCGTCCCCACCCACACCGGCGGCCGGCCTCACGCTCGCCGAGCGGGACATTCAGCAGGTCCACATCGCCATGGGGTTCCCCACGGTTCCGGCAACCGACCCCCGACGCCACACGGTGGAGCTGCTGTCGTCACTCCTCGGAGGTGGCGTCAGCTCTCGGCTGTTTCAGCGGGTCCGCGAAGAGCGCGGACTTCTGTATACCGTGTTCTCAGGGACGAGCTACTACAGCGATGCCGGGGCCCTTAGCGTGTACGCAGCGTGTGACAACGAGAACCTCGAACAAGTGCTTGATCTCATCTGGGCCGAACTCACCGACATGGCGCAGGAACCCCCCGACGCCCGCGACCTCGACCGCGCCAAACGGCGATTGCGGAGCGGTTTCCTGCTTGGACAGGAGGAGCCCGCGGGGCGCATGGCGCGGTTGGGAACAGCAGCCTCTCTGGGGCTGCCGCTGCTTCCTCCTCAGGAGATTCTGGCACGCTTGGACAGGATCGGCGCGTCCGATGTCCAGGAACTGGCCGCAGCCACATTCCGGCCGGAACGGGCGGTGTTATCGCTTGTGGGTCGATCCGCCGCGTTCATGGAACGGGCGGCAGGTCGCCTCGTGGAGGTGGACGGATGAGCAGAGCGCTGTATCCGGGGAGCTTCGACCCCATCACCTACGGACATCTCGATATCGTCCAACGGGCCCGAAAGCTGTTCCCTGATCTCACGTTGGCCGTAGTGGAGAACCCCCGCAAGGCACCACTGTTCTCCACGAAGGAGCGGCGAGACCTCGCGGAGCAGGCCTTGGCCGAGGTTGGACTGCGGGACGTCCCCGTCACCACCTACTCCGGACTCCTGATCGAGTGCGCGAAGAACATGAACGTGGAAGCCATCGTGAGGGGGATGCGCGCCACCTCGGATTTCGACTACGAGTTCCAGATGGCCTTGACCAACCGTGATCTCGATTCCGGTGTCGAGTCGGTGTTTCTGATGACGGCTGGACGCTACTCGTTCCTGTCCTCGTCGATCGTCAAGGAAGTCAAGCAGCACGGAGGGGATGTGTCGAAGTTCGTACCCCGTTGCGTGGAGCGAGCACTGGAACGAAAGCTCGGATTGGGGAGACCTTGTGAATCCGCATGAGGATGCCCTTCTCAGCGTCCACGAGCTCAAGAAGGCCTACGGGTCGGTACAGGCAGTCAAAGGGATCAGCTTCTTCGTCCGCCGGGGCAGCGTGTTCACCCTGCTCGGGCCCAACGGAGCCGGCAAGACGACGACCCTAGAGATTCTCGAGGGCATCCGGCCAGCCGATGCGGGTGTCATCGAACTCTTCGGCCAGCGTACGCAGCACATCTCTTCCGAACTCAAACAGCGCATAGGTGTGCTCCTGCAAGACAGCAACTTCGAACCTTACCTCAAGGTTCGCGAGGTCGTCGCGCTGTTCGCGTCGTTCTTCGACCGCTCGCTATCGGTGGACGAGATCTTGGAGAAGGTCTCGCTCACCGAGAAGGCCGGAGCACTTGTCCGTACGCTGTCCGGCGGCCAGAAACAGCGCCTGGCAGTGGGCGTAGCGCTGATCAACGATCCCGAGCTGGTGTTCCTCGATGAGCCCACCACGGGCCTTGATCCTCAGGCCCGGCGCAACCTATGGCGCATCTTCCAGACCCTCCAAGACGCCGGGAAGACCCTCATCCTCACCACACACTACATGGAGGAGGCCGAGGAACTCTCCAACCACGTGTGCATCATGGATCACGGGGCCATCATCGCTGAGGGGAGCCCCGCCGAGCTGGCCGAGGGGCTGGGCCAGGCAACGATCATCGAATTCCGCGCGGAGGACCTTCCCGATGAGGCCGGTGAGGATCTTGCTCACCGTTTCCCCGACCTGAAGAGGCGCAAACGCTCGATCATCCTCAACACGCGAGACTTCACAGGGGGGATGGAGGAACTCCTACGATGGTCACGTGAACAGGCGTTTATCCTCCGCAACCTGAACGTCCGACAACCGAACCTGGAGGATGTGTTCCTGTCCCTCACCGGTAGGAGACTCCGCGAATGAAAGGGCTGTTCCATCTCGGCTTCACGGGCTTGTTGACCGCGCTTCGGGAGCGCGTCACGCTCTTCTGGACACTACTGTTCCCCGTGCTCCTGTTCGTGCTGTTGAGCTTCATCTTCGGACAGGTGGGGGAGCAAGGCGCGCTTCGGCTCAACGTAGCCTTCGTGAACCTCGACCGGGGAGACGGCGCGGACTTCGCCATGGCCGTGGAGACGCTGTTCGAGAGACTGTCTGTCGAGGGCGAAGACGGTCGCCCACCGGTGTTCACGTTGCACAGGCCTGCTTCGGACGAAGATCCCCGGCGTTTCCTCGAGGACGAGCAGCGCGCCCTTGCCTATGGACAGCGGGCGGCGGTGGTCGTCGTCCCCGAGGGGTTCGGCC
>PUMK01000227.1 GCA_003551325.1 Candidatus Acetothermia bacterium
CCGGTGTTCTTCCGCCAGGAGCGTGTGGGCAAGGACGGGCGGCGCTTCCGCATTTTCAAGTTCCGCACCATGGTCAGGGGAGCAGAGCAGATGGGAACAGGTATCCGCACAAGCCCAGACGATTTTCGCATCACACGGGTGGGGCGCTGGCTCAGGTTGTTGGGAGTTGACGAACTCCCGCAGATCTTTAACGTGGTCAAGGGAGAGATGAGCCTTGTTGGGCCGCGGCCAACGATTCCTGCACAGGTGGAGAAGTATACCCCGTACCAACGGCAGCGCCTGCTGATGAAGCCGGGGATCACAGGGCTTGCGGTAATCCGAGGGAGAAACGCCTTGACCTGGGACGAGCGGATCGACTGCGATGTCGAGTACGTCAACCAATGGTCGCTGGAGCTGGACCTCCGCATACTCCTCCTCACGCCTTGGTGTGTCCTGGTGCGCAGAGAGGGCGTGTATCTACCCGGAGACGGAGGTTCGGGGCCTGACTGAGCGAATTGGAGTAGACTCGGCCACATCGAGCTGTAAGGAGGAACAAGGATTATGCAGCTTCTCGTCCGACGAATGGAGTGGGAAGATCTGGAGCGAAGAGTTGCCTGGTTCAACGAACCCTCTGTCTTTGAGCACATGGTGATCGACATCCCCCTGAGTCTGGCTCGTACCAAGGAGTGGTTCCACAAGCGTGTAGCAGACCCTCATAACCTCGATTTCGTCTTTGATCTTGCGAACGGCGGTTCAGACACCAGACGGTGCGCAATGGGGGGGCTCACGGACATTTCCGAGCGCCACAGCAGGGCGGAGCTGTACGTTGTTGTCAAGCCGGGCATGTACGGGCAGGGAATAGGGACCGCAGCTGTCATGTGGCTGTGTAACTACGGATTTCTCGAGGTTGGCCTCAGGCGGATCTACGTTCAGACCGTAGACAACAACGACGGAGCTCGGCGGCTCTACAAGAGACTGGGGTTCATCCATGAAGGAGTACTCAGAGAACACATCCGGCACCACGGGAGGTTCGTGGATCGACACGTGCAGGCTCTGTTGCAGACTGACTGGGCAACCCAGCCATGGCGAGAAGAGAAACAAGTGCAGCTCCGGGTCGACGTGAGGAGAGGGTCAGGGTGAACACCCCTGTTGCGCCATGCTCACGCTTGTCAACCCGACTGGGCATCCAGCTCTATGTCAAGCATGACGAGGTCTTCCCGTTCGCGGGCGGCGGGAACAAAGCAAGGAAGATGATGGCCCTCGTTGAACACTACGGGAGGCAAGAAGCTGATGCGATTGTGACCACGGGGGGGGCGCAGTCCAACCACGCCCGCGTTGCTGCACTGGCCGCAGCCGAACGAGGATGGAAGTGCAGGCTCATCCTTCATGGAGATGGATCAGCGCTTCGAAAGCCAACAGGGAATCTTCTCCTGATGCTTCTGGCCGGTGCAGAGATCTCTGTCGTCCACCCTGATGATATCTCCGAGAAATTGAGTTTCGCAGCTGAGGAGCTCAAGAACGAGGGGTGCAACCCCTGCGCGATACCTGGAGGAGGGCACTCCCCAGTCGGATGCGCGGCCTACCTGCACGCTTCTCAGGAGTTGGCTCTGCAATGTGAAGAGATTGGCTGGTTCCCCGATTGGCTGATCGTGGCCAGCGGCACTGGTTCGACGCAGGCCGGGTTGATCGTGGGTATGGACGAGCTCGGGTGGTCGACCAGGGTGATAGGCGTATCTGTTGCCAGGGAAAACCCTAGAGGAGAAGAGTGTGTGGCTCTTGCGGTCAGCGAGCTCCGTAACCACCTAGGCCTGCCCGGTTCGTCGCATGTTGAAGTTGAGTTCCGCGACGAATGGACGGCTGGCGGTTACGAGAGTACCGACAAAGAAACGCTCAGCGCTATCCGAATGGCTGCTACCACTGAGGGCTTGGTACTTGACCCAACGTACACAGGAAAGGCGTTCAGAGGGTTGGTGGACATGGTGCGCTCAGGGGAAGTTCCAACAGATGCCAACGTGCTCTTTTGGCACACCGGAGGGATGCTGAACCTCATGGCTGCTCAGGA
Organism: Candidatus Acetothermia bacterium; assembly: GCA_003551325.1. GTDB lineage: Bacteria > Bipolaricaulota > Bipolaricaulia > Bipolaricaulales > Bipolaricaulaceae > B1SED10-245. The sequence goes on from PUMK01000227.1 coordinate 2,042, forward strand.
GGCCGTTAAAGGTAAGTTGGTGCAAGGATGAACGTCCTTCTAACCTGCGCCGGACGACGCAATTACCTGGTGAGCTACTTCCGTGAGGCACTGGCCGGTGCTGGCAGAGTATTCGCCGCCGATGCCCGGGGTGACGCGCCGGCCCTTGCCGAGGCCGACAGCGGCTTCGTCGTCCCACCTGTGGACGAGCCCGAGTATGTTCCCAGGCTGCTCGACCTCTGCCGCGCTCAGCAGGTGAGGCTTGTAGTACCACTCAACGATCTGGAGCTTCCGATCCTCGCACGATCACGCCACATATTCCTGTGCGAGGGGGTGTTCCCTCTCGTCCCTTCGGAGAGCGTGGTGGACATCTGTTTTGACAAGTGGAACACGTACGAGTTTCTCTCATCGTACGGGCTTTCTGTACCCAGGAGCTACCGAACGCTGGAGGAGGCTGTGGCCGCCGTGCGCTGTGGAGAACTGGAGTTTCCCGTGGTGGTGAAACCTCGCTGGGGCAGCGCGTCCATCGCGATCGAGCACGCCGAGGATGAACAGGAGATGAAACTTGTGTACCGTCTCTGCAACCGCAAGGTTGCCGGGAGCATAGTCGGCGGGGTGAGCTCAGCCGACCCGGAAAGAGCCCTCCTTATCCAGCCCCTGATAGAAGGCACCGAATACGGGCTCGATGTCGTCAACGACTTCGCCGGTCAGTATGTGGCCACGTTGGCCAAGCGCAAGCTGGGCATGCGAGCGGGAGAGACGGATCGGGCTCTGACGGTTCGGGATCGCAGACTGGAGAAGCTAGGAGAAGTCCTGGGCACCAGGCTTGGCCACATCGGCAACCTGGACGTCGACGTCATCGTGGCCGGAGAACGCGCGTACGTGTTGGAGGTGAATCCCCGCTTCGGGGGAGGGTACCCCTTCTCCCACGCGGCGGGGGCCAACATCCCCGCCGCGCTCCTCGCATGGGCCAATGGGTCGGCACCCTCGCCGGACTGGTTCTGTATGCGGCCGGGGATCGTTGCCGCCAAATGTGATCGGGTTGTGATCGTATAATCCCCACCTGATGCAAGAAGAAGTTGAGGATCAGCGATGTCGCCACTGACTGAAGCGCAGACGTCGCTAGGAGGGGAGCTGTGAACGCCGTCGACAGATTCGTCCGCTTCAAGCTGGCGAAAGGGCCACGCGCTGTCGAGCAGGCCCTACGGTATGTGGTCATGAACGCCTACCGCAATGTGCCCTACTACCAGAAGCTCTGGGATTCATCAGGTGTCATCATAAGTGGCATCCGCAGCTTAGCTGATCTCCCCAAGCTCCCCGTCACCTCTCGGGAGGGATTGCTCCGAGCTGAGGGGCAAGGCTTCCTCAACCGGAAGGCCGATCCTGGACGCCTCTTCCGCTCCAGCACGAGCGGCTCCACGAGCGAGCCGGTGACGGTGTTCCTAAACAAGCCCGAGGTCTACTTCCGTCGCGCTTCCCTGCTGGCCGCCCTGGGTCGAAACGTCCGGCTCCGCTTTCCGCTTACCCTAGTCGACGTAGGGGCCATGCGCAGCATGGGAGGCCGAGACATCGTACAGTCACTGAGGATCGTTAGGGTGGTTCGCCTCCGGCGTACGATGCCACTGCAAGAACAAGCTTCGCTCATCCGTAAGCAACGTCCGCTCGTGGTTCAAGGTAGGCCAAGCGCACTGGCGCTGTTGGCTGAGGAACTAGACCGGCAGGGCGGCAACCCCGTGAAGCCTGCTCTCGTTGTCACTGGAGCCGAAGTGCTGCACGAGCCAGTCAGGGCATTGTTGGAGAGGTCGTTCGCCTGCCGCGTAGCCGACTACTACGGCTCCGAGGAGATCGGCAACATCGCCTGGCAGTGCCCACATAACCCCGACATCATGCACGTGAACCACGACACGTGCATCGTAGAGGTCGTTGATCCGCACGGCGCTCCTTTGCCCACGGGAGCGGAGGGCAGGGTCTTGGCGACGAACCTGTACAACTGCACGATGCCCTTCATCAGGTACGATCTCGGTGACCAGGCTGCGCTTGTCCAGGACAGGAAGGGCTGCCGCTGCGGCTACAGCGGAACGAGCATGAAGCTACTAAGCGGGCGGGACGACGACTTCTTCGTGTTGCCAGACGGCCGGCTTGCCTCACCGAGGTTCGTGTTCCAGGTGGTGTGGGACGCGCTGCCCGTCGCGGAGCTGGGGGTTCGACTGATCAAATCGGTGCGTACGCTGCAGATCGTCCAGGAGACTGTGGATCACATGGTGGTGCGCGTGGTGCCGGGGGAGGAGTACCGGCCCGAGCTGTGGCATAGCCTCGACGACTGCGTACGGAATCTCCATCCGCAGATGAACGTGGAAGTGCAGCTTGTAGGTGAGCCACAGGCCGACCGCTCAGGGAAAGTCCGGCAGATCGTCTCTCACGTCACCAAGGAGCGCCCCCCCCTGGGCGGTACTAAGCGAACCACCGAGGAGCTGAAATTGAGGGGGAGATGGACACGGTTCAGGCTTGGCAAGTCGCCGGCCGACGTCAACCGGTCGCTCGAGTACGTGGTGCAAGAAGCCTGCCGAAGCGTGAGCTATTACCGCTCAGCCTGGGAAGCCGCAGCGGTGAACCCCGTCACAATCCGTACCAGCGAAGAACTGCCTAGACTTCCCATGACCACGCGGGACTCGCTTCGCCAAGTTCCCGAACCACATCGCCTGCACTCAGAAGCGGACCCCGACAGGTGCGTACACACGAGCACAAGCGGAATCCTCGGGCTGCCCCTGACCATTCATATGAGCAGAGCAGAGGCAATGTGGCGCAAGCTGACCCTCCTCCGAGCTATGGGTCGCTACACAGGCACGCGACCGCCCTTGCGGCTGGCGGATGTGGGGTCGATGGTCCCGCGCCACGGCAAGAGCATGGAGGAACGGCTGCGGATGGTCCGCATCGCCCGACTCCCCGCCACAGTTCCTCCACAGGAGATGCTCTCGTGCCTGAAGTCCTTCCGTCCAAGGATCGTGAAAGGTTACCCCACGTGTCTCGAGCTTCTGGCCGAGGAGCTAAGTGTGAGCAAGCGGCACAACGTCAGGCCCGCTGTGGTGGTCTCGGGCGGAGAGGTTTTGCATGACGCAACACGCGAACGTCTGGCACGCGCATTTCACTGCCCTGTGGTGGATCTCTACGGCTGCGAGGAGGGAGGAAACCTGGCTTGGGAATGCCCCCAAAGGCCCGGGCTGTGGCACGTTAACATCGACACGTGCGTGATTGAGATCGTCGATGAGAGAGGCGCTCCCGTGCCGGAGGGACAAGAGGGGACCGTGCTTCTCACAAACCTGTTCAACCACACGATGCCATTCATCCGCTACCAGCTGGGGGATCGGGCCACGGCCGGTCCCGTGGACAGGTGCACCTGCGGTGCGGAGGGGCCGTCGCTCACCTCGATCGAGGGGAGGGACGACGACTTCCTGATCGCCCCCGACGGTCGGCGGCTGTCCCCTCGGTTGGTCGCCAACACCGTGTTCAACACCTTGCGCGAGAGCGCAGATCCCAGCCAGGTGAGTGGCGATGTTCGGCAGTTCCAGATCGTCCAGGACGGCCCCCACAGCGTCTCTCTTCGGGTCATTCTGGAGACGCCTGAGGCGATGGCCATGGCCACCCGAGCAGCGCATGCTCTCCAGGCGCTGGTGCCCGGGATCACCTCGCAGGTGGAGGAGGTCGCGGAGATCGCCCGGAGCCCTGGGGGAAAACTGAAGAAAGTGTTGGCCGCATGGCGGCCGTGAGCGGCGCAGCTCGTCCGCGACGTTATCGTCGGGGACAGGCCCCGTATAACGTCCCAGGCAAGCTGGGAACGCTACACATCAGGGGAGGAATCGGGGAGCAGCCCTAACGTCACCTGCGATTGGGTTGACGTGTGCTAACATGAAGCAGGACTGTAGGGAGGCATCGAGGATGAGTACGTATCGTGAGGGCACGTCTATTCCCATGTCCGCGCCAGACATCACCGAAGCCGACGTCCGAGCGGTGGCCGAGGTGGTGCGGTCGGGGCGGCTGGCGCTGGGGCAGAAGACCGAGGCGTTCGAACGGCGGATCGCCGAGTACGTGGGCGTCGAGCATGCGGTGGCGGTGAGCTCGGGGACGACCGCGCTGCACGCGATCGTCCGGGCGCTGGGGATCGGCCCCAGTGACGAGGTGCTGGTGCCCTCGTTCACGTTCGCCGCCAGCGCCAACGTGGTGCTCTACGAGGGGGCGACGCCGGTGTTCGTGGACGTGGAAGGGGAAACCTACAACCTCGACCCGGCCGACCTGGCGCGTAAGGTGACCCCACGCACGAAGGCGATCATGGCCGTCGATGCCTTCGGCCAACCGGCGGACTGGGACGCGATCCTCCGCATCGCCCAGGCACACGAGCTCCGGGTGATCGACGACTCCTGCGAGGCACTGGGTGCCGAGTACAACGGCACCAAGTTGGGAAGGTTCGGCGACGCGGCGGCGTTCGCCTTCTACCCCAACAAGCAGATGACCACCGGCGAGGGCGGGATGATCGTCACGGGCGACGAGCGGCTGGCTAGGCTCTGTCAATCTCTGCGCAACCAGGGCCGCGGCGCAATGGGGGCGTGGCTCTCCCACGCGCGCCTTGGGTACAACTACCGGATGACCGAGATGTCCGCGGCGCTCGGGGTCTCCCAGATGGGGCGGATCGACGAGCTCCTGGCCAAGCGGGCCCGGGTGGCGGCGATGTACACCGAGCGCCTCTCGGGCTTGAACTGGGTGCGCCCGCCGGTGGTTCGGCCGGAGGTCACGCCAAGCTGGTTCGTGTACGTGGTGACCCTGGGCGAGGGGCCCGAGCGGGACGAGGTCATCCGCAAGCTCGCCGACCAGGGGATCCCTTCGCGGGGGTACTTCGCACCCGTGCACCTACAGCCCTATGTGCGAGAGCTCCTGGGTACAGGCGAGGGGGACCTTC
>PUMK01000349.1 GCA_003551325.1 Candidatus Acetothermia bacterium
CATGCTGGAGGCCAATGCCAAAGGGGCCAACGTGGAACAGGAGGTCGCCCGGGCGCTGGGTGGGAAGATCGTGGCCACGGGGCGGGTCACCAAGGTGGACATCGAAACGAAAGGAGGCTTCGACGTAGGCTCCGTGTGGATCGAAGGGGGACACGAGCTTGTCTTCTGGAACGAGTACATGCTGCTGGAGACCCACGGCACCCGCACGCGTACCTTCCCTGACTTGATCACCACGCTCGATCCCGCCCGTGGCTTGCCCGTCTCCACCGCGGAGATCCGAGAGGGGATGGAGGTCGCCGTCCTTGCTGCAGACCGAAAACGGCTGATCCTGGGCGACGGGATGCGCCAGCCGGAGCTGTTCAAGGTGGCCGAGGAGGCCATCGGAAGGCCCTTGGTCCGCTACGTATTTGGGGAGGTGTGATGCTGCGCGAAGTTATGGAGATCATGGAACTCCTGGAGGATCCCCGCGTGCGGGGAGCCACGGTGCTGGACTGGCTCAAAGGGCACGGAGATCCTGCCGCCGAGACCACGGAAGTGCAAGGCGAGAAGGGCTCAACGGACTTCGTGAAAGTCTGGGTTCGCTCGGGGGGCGACGGGCCGACTCTGGGGATCATCGGGCGGCTGGGCGGTATCGGCGCCCGCCCCAAGCTGCTCGGTTTGGTCTCCGATGCCGACGGAGCCATCGTCGCCCTGGCCTGCGCGGCACGGCTGGCTAAGATGGCCTCCTGGGGAGAACAACTGCAAGGTGACGTCATCATCGCCACCCACATCTGCCCTGACGCCCCCATCATCCCCCACGAACCCACCTGGTTCATGAACGCGCCCGTGGACATGAACACGATGAACCGCCAAGAAGTTGACCCCGCGATGAACGCGGTCCTGTCCATCGATGCCACCAAAGGCAACTGGCTCATCAACCGCCGGGGCTTTGCCGTGACGCCGACAGTCAAGGAGGGGTACATCCTGCGGACGAGCGATGACCTTCTGAGCATCGCCCAGCGGGTGAGCGGAGAACCTCCCCACGTAGTTCCCATCACCACCCAGGACATCACCCCCTATGGAAACGACATTCACCACATCAACAGTATCCTCCAGCCGGCTACGGCCACGACGGCGCCCGTGGTCGGTGTCGCCACGACCACCGCGCTTCCCGTGGCGGGCTGCGCGACCGGGGCCAACCAGGTCGTCGATCTGGAAATGGCCGCACGCTTCTGCATCGAGGTGGCCAAGGACTACACTGCCGGAAGTTGTCGCTTTTTCGACCAAGAGGAGTACGGCCGGCTCCTTTCCCTCTACGGATCCCTGCGCCATCTGCAGGGGCAGGGCGGGGAGGAGCGATGAAGCCGCTGGGGCTCCTCACCATCGGGCAGGCCCCCCGGGACGACGTCGTCCCCGAGATCCGCTCGCTCCTGCCTGCGGACGTGGAGATCATCCAGGCAGGGGCGCTCGATGGGCTGTCCTCCGAGGAGATCGCCCATCACCGGCCGACGCAAGGGACGGCAACAGTCGTCACCCGCCTTGCCGACGGCCGCGAGGTGATGGTGGACAAGGGGTTCGTCCATCAGCGAATCCAGGAACTCGCCGGCCGCCTGGCCGACGAGACTTCCGCCATTGGCCTGCTGTGCTCGGGGTCCTTCCCTTCCTTCCCCTGCTCAGTTCCGTTCATCGTGCCCAATCGTCTGTTGCAGGGCGTGCTCCCCAACCTGGAGAAAGGCAAGGCACTGGGCGTCATCGTGCCTTCTGAGCAGCAGATCCAGCCGGCCGTCGACGAACTGCTTTCCTGGGGTGTGGACGCCGTGGGCCGAGCCGTCTCTCCCTACACCGAAAGCCACCAGGTCGGCCGGGCAGCCGAGGAGCTGGCCCGGCTGGAAGTGTCAGCGCTCCTCATGCACTGCTTCGGCTACGATCTCAACATGAGGAACGCGGCCCGGCGCGCCTACCCCGGCCCCATTGTTCTCATCCGCTCCCTCTTCGCCCGGGTCCTGGCCGAGTTTCTGAGCTGAGGGAAAGCACAGCGGGTCGAGCTCCTCCCGAGGCTCCTGCGTGCCCTGGGAGGGCCTTCTCCTGGGCCATCCCTCTCGGGGTCGCCGGGTTCCGACGCTGATCCCCTTGTCGACGGGGGCAGCGACGACCCCGGCTGCTCAGCGCACCACGGTCACGCCGCGTTGTTCCAGCTTGTCCAGTACCTCCCTTGCTGCGCTGTCCAAAAGCATCCCCTCCGCAGCCAAGTACTGCAGGCGCGGCAGCTCCAGAAGCGGCTGCAGTGACTCAGGCGAGGTGTGCGAGATGAACAGCTCCTTCAGCTGTTCCAGCTGGGCAAGCGGCGAGAGATCCGAGAACCGATTCCCGGCCACACTGAGGAACTCGAGCCGGAGCAGCTCGCCGAGGGGGGTGAGGTCCCGCACGCTGTTTCCGGCGAGGTTGAGCACCTGTAGATTGCGGAGGGCGGACAGCGGGCTGGCATCGCGCACGTTGTTTCCGGCGAGGTTGAGCACTCTGAGCCGGTGCAGCTCGCTGAGCGGCGCCAGATCGCCGATTACGTTGCCCATCAGGAGGAGCGTCTCCAGGTTCTCCAGGCCCACCAGCGGTGCGATGTCGTTGATCTCGTTGAACGAGGCACTCAGGTGTTGCAGCGCCTGCAGTTCGGCCAGCGGGCGCAGATCTCGCGTCTCGATCATGTCGATGTCCAGCTGCCACAGGTTGTCGAGCCCGGCCAGCGGGGAGAGATCGACCACGAACGTGTAGTCCAGGGTGAGTACCTCGAGTCTGCCCAACTCGCTCAGGGAGGAGAGGTCGGCCACATCCGTTCCGACCAGGATCAGCTGTCGGAGGTTGGTCAACACCGAAAGCGGAGACAGGTCCCGCACAGGCGTTCCCGCCAGGAACAACCACCGCAGGTTCTGCGTTCCAGTCAGCGGTGAAAGATCGCTCACCAAAGAGTCGTTGGCCAGCAGCCACTGCAGTTCCTCCAAGCCCGACAGTGGGGAAAGATCGGACACCAACGTGCCGGAGATATCCAGCCAGCGCAGCCTGTGCAGCGGGGACAAAGGACTAAGGTCCTCCACAGGGTTTGTGTTGAGGCCCAGCGTATGCAGCGACTGAAGCTCGCCGAGCGGCGCCAACTCGTGCACTTGGTTCTCCCTGAGATCGAGGTCCCGCAGAGATTGCAGGCCTTCCAGGGGGGCGAGATCCACGATGTCGTTCATCCCTAGGTTCAGCGTCTCCAGGCGCTCCAGGTCCTTCAACGGGGTGAGTTCTCGGATGAAGTTATCCATCAGGGAAAGCCGACGCAGCCCCGCGGCGTGCTCCAGTCCAGCGAGCTCCTCGATGTCGCGCCCGGCGGCAAACAGCCGCTCGAGCCCGGCCACAAGCTCCCTGTCCAGCGGCCCCTCCGGCAGCTCCAGCTCCCGCCGCACCTCGGCCTCCAGTGCCGAGTCGGCGAACTCCACCTCCTCGGCTGCAGCCGTCGACAGCACGCAGACAAGAGCCACCAGGGCCAACGCCATGCTCCACAGCTTCCTTGCGCCCATTCCGACCTCCTTTCCTCACAACTACCTCATTCAGCGGCCGCCTGCCGCCACCTACACCTCTTGACTTAGACAAGCGAAAGTGTACTGGAGAAGCTAGATCAGCTCGGCGCCGACTGCAGCGGCAGAGCGCGGGCCGGAGAGGTTCCGGTCACTCGCGCGAGAACCGCTCGCCAGAGGCCAGCAGGCGCTGGGCCTCGGAGGTCGCCTCCCGCAGCGTCTCCTCCGACAGTGTCCCCAGCGGTGTGGGCGCCTCCAGCGTCCTGGCCGGGATGCGCAGCGCGTCGAAGTCGAACCCCTCCCGCGCCTTGAAGGCGTGCTTGCGCCGCAGGATGTCTTCCCCCAGTGCCATCAGCTCGTCCCACTGCCACTTCTCTTCCACCGCGGAGAGACAGGCCACGCACGTGTCCGCGTCGTACAGGCCGCGCGCGAAGAAACAGATGACGAGCGACGACAGCACTTGGCGTCGCGCCTCTTCGGTGAGCAGCGCGCGGGCCAGCTCCCCGGGGGACCGAGGCTGGCCGGCCTTCATATCTTGCTGGTCGATGGCGTACCCGGCGGAGTCGAGGTGCGAGTGGCGGGCGCCGGTCAGGTGCGTAAGGTGCGCCCCGGGGCCGGTGTGATAGCCGGGCATCTCCAGCCGTCCGAAGGCGAGCGCGTAGTCCGCTCCGCCGTACGCCGCCGCCGCCGCGTCCACCCCCTCCCCAAGGCGCGTGTAGAAGCGGCCCGTACGCCGGGCGATGCGCCCGAGCATCGCCGCATAACCCCGGGCATCGCCCCACGCCGGGCGGAAGCCTTCGGTCACCGATTCGTCCAGCAGCCCGCGCTCGAACGCCTCCGTGGCCCACGCCAGCGCGACGCCGGCGCTCATCGCGTCCAGTCCCAGGTGCTCGGCCGCGTCCAGAAGATGCAACGCGTCCGTGGGCCGCTCCACGCCGAGCATCGTCCCCAGGGCGTACAGGGGCTCGTAGTCGTAGGAGACGAAGGTGGTCTTGTAGAAGTAGGGCGCCTCCGGGTGCGGTTCGCGCAGCGCGGCGAGGTGGATGCAGGCGGTGGGGCAGTGCGAGCAGGCCAGCCTGCGGCCCAGGTGCTCCCGAGCCAACGTCTCCCCTTCCAGCGGGGGCTCCGCCCCGTAGCCGGTGGACTGCAGGTTGCGCACGGGGAGCGCCCCCATGGCGCTGAGCGGCCCCAGGTTCTCGGGCGTCCCCAGCTCGTAGTACTTGCGCATGGCCGGCGAGCGCACGGCCCGCGTGTAGAGGTCGCGGTAGGTCTTCTGGTACGCACCGCGGTCGGCGACGGGGATGTCCCCGTCGCCTGCGATCACGATCCCCTTCAGGTTCTTGCTGCCCATCACCGTGCCCATACCCAGCCTGCCGAAGTGGCGATAGGTCTCCACGGTGACGCTCGCGTACGTCACCAGGTTCTCCCCCGCCGCGCCGATGCGCAGCACGGTGCGGTGCCCTGCGCCCCCTTCCCGCTCCAGCATCACGCGCCCCGCGGTGAGCGAGGAGGACATCCCCCACAAAGTGCGCGCGTCGCGGAACCGAACCCCGTCTGCGTCCACCGAGAGGTACACCGGTGTAGGGCTGCGGCCCAGGACCACCATCGCGCCGTACCCCGCCAGACGGAGCGCCATGGCCGACCGTCCGCCGCAGTGGGACTCCCCCAGGTTCCCCGTGTGGGGGGACTTGAACATGGCCACGGTCTTCGAGGCCAAGGGATAGAGCGACGTGAGCGGACCGACGGCGACCACGATCGGGTTCTCCGGCGCCAGAGGGCCGCACCCTTCCGGGCAGTGCTCGTGCAGGAGTTCGATGGCCACCCCTGCGCCCCCCAGGCGCTCGGCGAATAGCCGCCCGCGGTCTTCCACCCACGATCTGTGTCGGGCCAGGTCCACAAGCAGCACGCGATGCAAGCCTCCGGTCATGCTACACCTCCTCGTGGGCCAGCACCCCGTGCGGGCAGAACTGCGCGCAGAGGCCACAGTGCACGCAGATGACGGGTTTCCGCTCGGCCGCATCCCACTGCACCGCCCCGATCACGCACGCCTCCACGCACATCCCGCAGCCGATGCACCGGTCGGCGTCCACCCGCACGCCGACCTCCACCTTGCGGATGGCGCCGACCGGGCAGACCGCAAGGCACGGCGGGTCCTCGCACGCCCGGCAGACCACGACCACGAACCCCCGCTCCATGCCCCCAACCGACCGCACCGCGATCGCCGACTTGGCCAGCCCTCCTCCGCCGAACCGTCGCGCGCAGGCGAACGCGCACAACAGGCAGTCAACACACCGCTCTACGTCAACGACCCGGAGGCGTTTTCCCATCTCACTCCCGTTCGTCCAGCAGTCTCAGCCGGTCGCGCACAATCCCTCGCATCTCGATAGCATTATAGGGAAGCCGCCGGTGCGCGCGCTGCTTCCACGTGGGGGAACATCGATTCGTGGTCGGGTGCCTAACTTCCCTGCACGTGCTGTTTGATCTCCCACGTCGAGGGCACGTGACCGCAGACCACTGGAAGCGGGGTCATCCACCTACCTTGACGAACTCCTCTTCAGTTGTGGATCCGTTCCCGGGCAGCCCTGCACGGTGTCCGACTAGGCTCGGCACCGAAACGAGAGCGTGCACCAAGAGGCATCTAGGCGCTGGCACCTGGCTACGCATGCACGAGGAGATGGACTCCACCGCCCGTGGGGAAGCTCACGACCCGACCGACAGATGACACGGCTCGGATGGGGACAGATTGCACAGCGGCACTTTCACCTGAGCTGATCGAGGAATATTCGACTTGGGAAGCTTGTCCTCTTCACAGAGGGAAGATAACGCGCTATGGTGTGGTATCGATTTCGGAGAACGATACCCGGTGGCGACTACCATCAAAGATGTAGCGCGGCAAGCACAGGTATCACCGAGCACGGTCTCACGAGTGTTGAACGGTGCTGATGGGGGACACATGAAGCCGGAGACCAGGGCCCGAGTGCTCAAGGCCATCGAGGAGCTAGATTACACGCCGGCGAAGTCTGCTCGTGCCCTCCGTAGACAGCGTACCCAGGTAATCGCAGTTCTACTTCCGGACATCTCCAACCCCTTCTTCTCGTTGCTTGCTCGGGGCGTGGAGTCGGTGGCATTTGACCAAGGCTTCTCCACGATGATCTGCGACTCCAATCACTCAAGCGAGAAGGAGTCGAGACATCTTGACATATTGCGCGCGGAGGGTGTGGAAGGCATCGTACTCGTCGCAGTCGGCCAGCCGGATATGAGAAAGGTTGAGCGACTGCTCAGGCGCAATGTTCAGGTGGTCAGCGTTGACAGGGTCGTTGAAGGGTTGCCCACCATTGGCGCGGATAACAAAGGCGGGAGCAACGCGTTGACCAAGCATGTGCTCTCCTTAGGGTACGAGCGCATTGCCTATATCACGGGCCCTCAA
>PUMK01000077.1 GCA_003551325.1 Candidatus Acetothermia bacterium
CGGACTGGCCAGCACAGCCGCCGTTTCCGCCATGAACGTGACCCCACAGAAAACGATGTGCTTGGTGGCGGACTCTGCCGCTCTTCGCGCGAGTTCCAGCGAATCCCCCACATGGTCGGCCTGGGCCACGATCTCATCCCGCTGATAGTGGTGAGCCAAGACAAGAAGGTCGCTTCCCAAAGCGGTACGGGATTCGGACAACCGTTCCAGCACGGTGCTCATGCGATCACCATCTCCAGCGATAGATCCAAGGCTGGCGCCGAGTGGGTCAGAGCACCCACCGAGATTGCGTCCACGCCGGTCGCGGCGACCGCCTCGGCCTGCGCCAGGCCCACCCCACCAGACGCCTCAAGAACAGCGTTTCCACCGGTCAACACCACAGCTCTTTGCAGCGAAGCGATGTCCATATTGTCCAGCAGCACACGATAGACGTGGAGTTCCAACGCCTGTTCCAGCTCCTCGAGGCTGCGCACCTCAACCTCAACAGGCAGATCACTGCCGGCCTCGCGTGCGCGGCGGACCGCCTCGCGGAGCGCGCCCGCAGCGGCGATGTGGTTGTCCTTGACCAAGACCATGTCGTAGAGACCCATCCTGTGGTTCCTCCCCCCACCACAGCGTACCGCGTATTTCTCCAGCTCACGCCATCCGGGCGTGGTCTTCCGTGTGTCCAGGATCACCGCCCGGTGGTTGGCCACAGCGTCCGCGAACTGTGAGGTCAGCGTAGCAATACCCGACAGCCGGCCGAGGAAATTGAGCGCTGTGCGCTCAGCGGTGAGGATGGATCGCGCCCTTCCTTGAAGCTGAACGACTGGCTGACCAGCTTCCACGGGCTCACCATCTTGCACGCGCGGAAGGAAGGCGATACCGCTATCCAGATGATGGAAGACTGCTTCGGCAATGGGCAATCCAGCGATCACACCAGCAGCTCTGGTCACGATGGTACACGTGACCGCCATATCGGGGGCGACGATGGCTTCGCTCGTCCTGTCACCTGTCCCGATGTCTTCCGCCAGAGCCCGTTCGATGAGTGGGCCAGCCGACCTAAGCAGGGACTCAATATTCACGCGCCAAGTATAACTTGGCTGCGGGGTGTTGTCCGTCGATGGCTGCAGGCAGCTGTCCCACTGGGCCAAGCGGTGCAGCACCCTATAGCGGCAATCAGGCGCTCACCTCCGCCGGTCCAGCGCGCCCCCTTCGTCCGTCATGAGAAACGCCAGGTCATCCGAACACACGCTACCCCTACTGTTGCCGTCCTTCTCATCGGGGCCGGGGATCGCGTTGCCGAAACCTTGCACAAGGCCTGTGAACACCCAGTCAGTGTCGAAACACGGGTGCTCGTACAGGGCGAATCCATAGCGCTCGTTGCCGGTGATCGCAGACCGATCGAGGAGGATCGTTGCGGAAGGGCCAACGACAATGCCGTCCCATCCGTTCTCCGTCACGGTCGACACCGTAACCGTCGCCTGAGAGGCGTCCCACGGGACGACACCGTCCCATCCGTTCTCCCTGATGGCGGACCCAGAGATCGTTGCCTGGGCGGAGTCCCATAGAGCGATGCCAACCTCCCCGTTCCGCCCGATCGTCGAGTGCTCGATGATGATCAGGGCTGAATCCCACAAGGTGATTCCTCCATGGCGGTTGTCCTCGATCGTGGAATCCGTAACCGAAGCCTGGGTCACGTTCCGAAGGGAGAGTCCATCGCCCCCATTCCCACTGATGAGGGTGCGGACGACTTGCCCCTCGGCGGAATCGGAGAGCGAGACGCCCTCCTCCCAGTTTCCCCTCACGGTCGAATCCGCGATCGTGAACTGAGCCGTGTCGTGCACGATGATGCCATACCCATTCCCCTCAATGTCCGAGCCCGTGACCGTAGCCCGAGCATTGTCACTCAACGATAGACCCTCCCGTCGGTTGTCCCTGATCGCCGAATCAACCACGGTGATGCCTGCGGTGTGCATCAGCCTGATGCCGACGTCCCCGTTGATCGCGCTGGAGGCACGCATCGCCGTTACCTGTGCAGCATCCTCGATGAGAAGCCCTGGCCCGTCCCAGCCTCGGCCACCGGTCACCGTAAGGCCGTCGAGGACGACCGCGACCTCACCCTGTTCTGCTGTGTGCACACGGACGACGGGTACATCGCGCACAGAACCCCGGAGGATCGTCCTGTCTTGTGTTCCCCGCAGGGTGAGAGACTTCCCGATGACCACGTGCTCCTCCCATTCCCCCACAGCCAAGCAGATGACCGCACCCGCGCAAGCTGCGTCGACAGCCGCCTGGATCGACGCGCCTGGTTGCACGACAACCGAACACTCGTCAGCCGCCACGCTATGTCCAAGGATCAGAGCAGCGACAACACCCACGGAGAGACACAAGACTCGCATCATCCCTTCACCCCCCCGCAACACGGTACCGTGCGGCGCCGGATAACGCTAACGGTCCACCGAACGCCGGACTCTACGAACCTACCTCGAGACATTCGGGGATCGATCAGAGGCAATTCATGTACGGTTCGGTAGCCCCGTGAGGGATGGCCTCAATCAGTCAGTCTTGACCCTCGGATGATCCGATGGTAGACTTTTTTGCTTTCTTCGCGCTGCGAAGAAAGCGGGACATGCGCCCGGAAAAAGGAGATCTGCAGCTGCTCCGCGGGCATAACCGGGGCCTCATCGTCCGCCTGCTCCGGACCCGTGGACCTATGTCGCGTACCCAACTCTCTCGGATGAGCGGCCTGGCACCCTCGGGTCTCACTCGCTTGGTCCGGGACCTCCTGGACGAGGGCCTCATCGAGGAACTGGGCAAGTGCCGATCCCATGGGGGGCGCCGGGCGGTGCTGCTTGGCTTCAACCCTAGCTACGCTTACACAATCGGGATCAAGGTGGAGCGGCAGCGCATCCGCGCGGCGCAGGTCAACCTCGAAGGGACGATCCTCGAGCGTCGGGACACCGCCCTTCCAGATTCGTTGTCCCCAGAGGCCGTGTTCGATCGCATTGTGGAGACCGTCGCGTCCTTGCGCCGCGGCCGTGTGCTCGGTGTGGGCGTCGGCATCTCGGGCCTGGTCGACTCCTCCCGCGGGGTTGATCTCTATTCCCCGATCCTGGCCTGGCGACATGTTGAGGTCGCTCGGCCCCTGGGCCGTCGCCTCGGTTTGCGTACGTGGGTGGAGAACGATGTGAACACCCTGACGCTCGCGGAACGTCTTTACGGCGCGGGGCGCCCCTTCAAGCACTTCGTCTGTCTCACCGTCGGCGAGGGGATCGGGGCCGGCGTGGTACTCCAGGGAGAGCTCTATCACGGAGCGTTCGGCGGCGCCGGCGAGCTCGGCCATATGACCATGGACCCTCAAGGCCCGCTATGCCGCTGCGGCGCGCGTGGTTGTCTGGAGGTCTATACGTCGGACGGCTATCTTGAAAGCCAGGCACGCAAGCTCAGGTTCGCTGACATCGCGCATCTCGCAGCGGCAGCACGGGACGGCAGCGATGATGCGCGGAGGACGTTCGCGGAGATGGGCCGATCGCTGGGTCAAGGCGCAAAGAACGCGGTCAACTTGTTGAACCCCGAAGCGATCGTGCTGGGGGGGGAACGCATGGAGGACGCGGATCTGTTCATGGCGTCCTTCGAGCACGAAGTGCGCCAGAACGCGTTCCCGGAAGAGGCGCGAGAGCTCAAGATCCTCCATGCTGAGCTCGGTCCGGACGGTTTCCTCGTTGGAGCCGCAGCTTTGGCCACGGAGAACTTCCTGCGACTCCCGCTGGAGAGTCCATGACCCTGCGCGTGAACATCGGAGACGATGGTCGGCCCGATCTCCTGGTCAACGGTATGACTTGGCTTCGCGGGCTGGGTCTGCGCATTCCCCGGGTAAGCGGCTGGCTCGCCGACGGTACGGGCGACCTCTCCGGCGGTCCATGGACGTCGCGTCCGGGAGAGGACGACGCAGGGCACTTCCAGCGCTGGACACGCACGTACACGCTTCACGGATCCCCGCTCATACGGCTGTCGCTCACGTGCTGGCGGACAAGCGCCTGCGCGGAGTTCGAACTCCTCTGTCCTCTCACGAACCTCTACCGGGCGGACTCCATGGACAAGCCGACCTTCCTGGCCCCTGCCTTCTCGATCGTCCCTGATCTCTCCTATCTCGCAGCGTCGTTCGGCTTGGGTTCCGCCGATGACAGCTATCCCGGCGGCCACTGGCCTGCGCCGCTCACAGGCTGCACACGCGATGCGCTTCCAGAGAGGGCGTTTGCCCCACTCCTCCTCTACGACACCGGCGCCGCGCTGGCCGTGGCCCCTGGAGACCACTGGCTTACAAGTCCGCTTGTGGGCCACGACGACGGCGCCGCACGCGGACTCCACGGCTCCGTGGACACCCTGCCCGCTGGGTGGCGCGCCCGCACCTGGTTCGTCACCGGTATCGACACGCATGAAGCTCTGTGCGCGTTGGGGGATCGACTGCTGGACGGGAAGAAGCAACGCGCAGCGTCCACCGGCCATCCGGTCAACCGAGGTCTTGGATGGTGGAACGCCTACGGCAGCCACTATACGGAACTCATGAAGCCCCTGAACGCCGAAGAACTCCGCCGACTGCTGGCCTCAAGCCGTGCGCAGGGGATTCCCCTGCAGCACCTGGGGCTGGACCTCTGGTATCCCTACAACCGGATCGGCCAAGCGCTTGAGTTCTCCCCGGACAGAAACAAGTACCCCCGCGGGTTGCGCGAGCCGACCAACGGACTGCCGCTCGTGCTCCACCTATCGGCGCTTTCGGAGAAGAACACATACGGCGCTTCCGGCTCCGATCCGAGCTTCTACGAGACTGTAGCCGACGAGCTTTCCTCACATGGCGCGATGGCCGCCTGGCATGACTGGCTCCGCACCCAGCAGCACCTGACCCCTGTGCTTAGGTCCGATCCAGCGCGCGCTGAAAGCTGGTTTGCACGTATGGCATCCGCATTCGGTGCCCGCGGCCTTGGCGTGATCCTGTGCATGCAGACGATGGGGATGGTGCTCGCCTCGACACAGCTACCCTCGATCGTCGCTGGTCGAACGAGCACAGACTACCTCTTCTGTCAACAGGAAGCGCTCCGCCGCATCGCCTCCATGGGACACGAGGACCTCCTGGAGGATTGGGTGCCCGTGGCGCAGCTGCGCAGGTCGAACCTGCTTCTTGGTAGCATGGTGCACGCCCTGGGCCTGGCGCCCTTCCATGACCTGTTCCTGTCTCGTGCCGACTCGGGCCTGGGTGGAGGCGCGCCCGCGGAGGAGGCCGTGCTTCGTGCGCTGTCGTGCGGCCCGGTGGCGGTGGGTGACGGTCCTGGGATGACGGATGCACAGTTGCTGCAGCGCCTGATCGGCCCAAGCGGAACGGTACTGCGGCCTGATCACCCACCACTGCCTGTCGATCCGACCCTCAACGGAGAGGTCGCTCTCTTCTGGACCCGCCACCGACAGCCGCAGGCCACCTGGTGGTACTTGGTGGCGCTGAACACGTGCGGTGAGCCCAGGCGCATCTCCGCCTATCCCCCCGAGGACGACGAGTTTGTCTGTTGGGATGGGCTTCGCAACATCCCGGCGCCTGATCGCGTACTGAACATCGACGCAGGTGGCATGGCCTACCGGGTGTTCGCGCCCATGCGCGATGGTCTTGCTCCGCTGGGGGTGTACGACAAACTTGTTCCTGCGGCGGGTGGTGTGTGGCAAGTGACATGGGACGGCAGTTGGCTGATCCGCCCCACGAGCGGTGGTACCCTGGCTGTGTTCGCACCCAAAGGGGGACGTGTGGAGTCCATGGGCGGGAAGTCCCCGGCAGTTGACCACCGCGGTGGAATCATGCTGTGCGCGCAGGACGCGCACGGCACCGTTCGTCTGAGGCCTGGCAACGCCAAGCTCCCAGGAGGTGGCTGAACATGAAGCGTGTGATCCGAACACCCCGACCGATAACCCCAACGGTGCTGGCATTGATTCTTGCAGCGCTCGCCTTGAGCGTCTCGGGGGCCCCCAGGGCAGAACTTGTGGTGCATGACAGCCACGACGCCCTTTACCGGTTCCCCTTCGGCGCTGTAGAGGCCGGCACCCCGGTACGCCTGCGCATCAGTACGGGGGCCGGCGACTTTGAGCGTGTGCTCTTGACCTTGCAGGACACACAGGTCGGACTGTGGCGAGAGCAGGAGATGGAACCTGTGGGCACTGTCTCCGAGGACAACCGGAAGTTCTGGGAGACCACGCTGACCGTACCGCGCCCGACAATCGCCTCCTATCACTTCATCCTCCATACGGAAGAGGACCGGTGGTTCTACGGTAACGCTTCCGAGCTCGGTGGCCCCGGCAGATTCGGACGCGCCGTTCCCCCCGGATACCAGCTGACGGTGTACGTACCCGGCTTCACAACACCCGACTGGCTGAAACAGGCAACAATCTACCAGATCTTCCCCGACCGCTTCCGTTCCAGCGACGCTGGAAGCCTGAAAGTCGCGTTGGAGCGAGGGTTCCGGGGCCCATGGCCTGCCGAAGTCCGCACCTGGGACCAACTGCCCGACAATCCCCGGGAACAGGGAGCCAACCCCGACTACGACGGGGACGGGATCTGGAACAACGACTTCTTCGGAGGCGATCTTCAGGGGATCATCGACTCGCTGGACTACCTGGAATCGTTGGGCGTGACCGCCCTCTACCTCAATCCCATCTTCGAGTCGCCGAGCAATCACCGTTACGACACAGCCGACTACGAGACCATCGACAGGGTGTTGGGAACCGAAGAGGATTTCGCGCAGTTGGCCGACGAGGCCCGAGAGCGGGGGATGCACATCATCCTCGACGGTGTCTTCAACCACGTCAGCGACGACTCCCGCTATTTCGACCGGTATGGGAAGTGGCCGGAGGACGTGGGCGCGTACGCGTTCTGGGCTTCGGTGTACGACTTTGCACGCCAGGAGGAAATCAGCGAGGCTGAC
>PUMK01000308.1 GCA_003551325.1 Candidatus Acetothermia bacterium
CAGGCCACCTCGATAACGGAGATTGTCGCCCTGGCATCCTTCTGCCTGTGAAAATCGAGCATCTCCCGGTAATTCATCTTGTAGACATGATCCGCGGAAAGGATGATCACGTATTCGGGGTTGTAGAGGTCAACAAACTCGATGTTCTGGTAGACGGCGTTGGCCGTTCCCTTGTACCACTCGGAGTAATCCTCCTTCACATACGGTGGAAGAACGATCAGGCCCCCGTCTCGGCGGTCGAGGTCCCAGGAGCGGCCCTCTTTGAGTATGGAATGCAGGGTCAGGGGTTCGTACTGCGTCAGCACCCCCACGGTATCGATCTCCGAATTGGAGCAATTGCTGAGGGGAAAATCGATCAGCCTGTACTCTCCCCCGAAGGGTACCGAGGGCTTGGCCACCTTCTTGGTCAATACCCCCAGGCGGGTGCCCTTTCCACCGGCCAGAAGCATGGCAACGATCTCTTTTGTCACTGGAATCCCTCCTTCTACCGGCTTCCAGAAGGGCCCCGGAGGCCATGGACCCCCCGGGGCCCATCAACACGGGATGTACGGGTCCGGGTTCTGCATCCGATTCCGTCTCTCTCGCCGGAGGGCGTCCGGGACCACCGGCCCCCAAAACGAAGGGAAGGACAGAAAGGAGGTAAGCCTGTTGGGATACCCGGCCCAACGACTACAGCCTGCCCCCGATCTCTTCGGCGATCGCCTCCGCGTCGAAACCGAAGTGCCGGCTCACATCCTCCTTGGTCCCGCTCTCGCCGAAATCTGTCATGCAGTACAGGAGGTGATCCTCCCCGGCCAGGCGGTACCAACCGTGGCCCACCCCCGCCTCCAGAAGCACGCGGCCGGACAGGTTTTCAAAGAAGAGGGGGCGGTGACCCAGGTTCTGGTGAATGGAGACCAAGGGAAACCGATACGCCGCCGCGCCACGGAGCGCCTGTGGACCGGACAGCACGCCTGTGGGGAGACCACGCAGTGCAAACCGGCCTTCAGTACCCCCCAGGGAGATGTGGTAGCGTGCACTGTCAGCGTCGGTCCACGCCGCCTCAACCCCCACGGTCAACCAATGCGCACCCTCAACAGGAAGCCGTACCGCTTCCTGCCAAGAGCCATCCACCCGATGATGTCGCGCAGCCCCGCTGAACGTTGTGCTTCCCCGCAGGGAGAGCGACGTATGCCGGAGCCCAAGATCCTGAGCTATCGACTCCCTCACACGCAGCACCATGCTGAGGGTGTGATCGACGGGCATGTCAGGGGTACGGCGCGCATGATAGGCGAGATCCACCCATCGCCCACCGGCCAACCCAAGCGCAAGCGGGATGCTCAGATCGATCGATTGTCGACTGCCCCACCGCCCAGCCGCAAGTGAGATTTCAACGGGGAACCGCTCACGGAGACCGTAGCCCACCTCGTAGGTCGGTTGCCCCACCTCCCAGTCCCAACCCACCATCCCATAGTAGGTGTGCTTGCCCAGCGGATCCTGACCAGCCAGCGCGACCCCCAGCCCGCCAGGAATGGGCATCGGCAGCCAGAAGGCCGGCAGGAGGTGCTCGATGGGGCGGTACGCCTGAACCGGGTGATCGGTTTCCGGATAGCCCTCCCAATCCGGAACCTGTCCCTCCTCGAAGCTCACGGCCTCCCAAAGCGCTCGATCGAGCGGCATCCTGTACAGATCGTAACCCCCGCTTCCGTAGCCAACGTACACCATGACCGCATCGTCAGGGTCAAGCGCAGGCGCGCCCGCAAAGGTCATCGTCCGCGTCACCTGAAAGAAGGCATCGTCGTCCACACTGTAGGCAAACACGTTGCTGATCCGATCGGGATCCGCGGAGAACAGGATGTACCCGCCATCGCTTGTCCAAACGGGGTCGGCCGCTTCGTTCTTGTCCTGGGTCAATGCATGGAGCTCTCCCCCAGCAAGCTCAAGCATGTAGAGGTCTTGGTACCCTCCGCGACGCCACAGCACCAGAGCAGCCCTCTCGCCTTCCGGACACAGCGCAAACGAGTGCAGCGACGCACCAGGGAACGCGACCACTGTGGACGTCTCTCGCGTCACAAGGTCCAACCGACGCAACGCTGTGCTCCCGTCTCGTCCCAGCGCGGCACCGTAGTAGACGAAACGACCGTCCGGCGAGACCTGTGCGAAATATGCCCGCTCACCCCACGTCAGGCGCATCTCCTGACCTGCGTGCACGTCATACCGATAGAGATCGCTGATGATGTAGTGGGGGCCATGATGGTCGAGCCGCGCGTAGATCAAACCCCGACCATCGGGCGTCCACACCGGATGTGCCGCGTTTCCTCGTACGAGTTCCTTGTCATCCGAACCATCCGGACGCATGAGCCGCAGCCCTTGTCGAACGGCTCCCTGGTGGGTGTAGGCGATCCACTCTCCATCCGGGGACCACGCCGGTGCATCCGTCGTCCACCCGAACTCGGTCAACCGCAAGCCTCGGCTCACACCTGCCTGCTCCAATCGTTCGATCTCGGGGACGAACTCCGCTCGCAGCCAACTGCGGAATCCCGCGTACAGGGCCTCCAATCCCACATCCAGGGCTTCCCGAACGACACGGTCGAAGTCGGCAACCCCAACAGGCCCAACGGCATTCTCCCACTGCCCGGCGTTGACCTCCACGATCCGTCGCAATGCCTCGTCGCCATGCACAGTTTCGATGTACAACATGAACCATGCCGAGAAGTTGTAGATGAGAAAGCCCCCCGGGGGCCACGTGGTCCTGTTGTAGAATTGGCGCAGTTCATCGAATTCGGGGAACGCACCGTCCAGGACCATCTGCCGGATGACGGCCCGTGTACGCGCGTCGTTCAGCCTGGACTCTCCCAAGTGCTTGTACTTCATGTATACAGCCAATCCCTCGATGAACGCCCAAGGCTTCCACATGCTGGGCAGGGCAACCTTGCCAAAAAGCTCGCGGACCGTCTTCGAAAGGCCCTCCGTGCGATCGAGTTCGATAGCATGCACGATCTCGTGGAACACCACCATTTCCCACCACGATGTGAGCCGCACGTTTGACCAATCGGACAACCGTATCTGCGAAGCGAACACACCGATGTGGCCGAAGAAGGGATTCGCGTAGCCATTGGAGAAGTCGAACGGATCAGCGAGCATCAAGTCCAATCGATCCGGCGCGGCCCCGAACTCCTCCTTGAGGACGCTGTAAGCATCTTCCGCGATCAGCGCCACTTCACGGGCCACACCTTCCAGATCCTGGTGGAAGTGGATCCGAAAGTGCTCCGTGTCCAAGGTTCTGAACTCAAGCGCCGGGTCCAGAGCGGGCAGGCCGAAATACTGCGCCCATCCGGACAAATTCACGATCAACGTCACCGCGACAACCAGCAGTATGTGCCTTCGCACGACAACCTCCCTCTTGCTACAACCACACTGGCAGTGCGTCTCCTAAGGAACTGTGGCCCTCCCACCGCTTCACGAGCTGCCTGGCCTTGGCCAGATCCCCTGGCAGTTCCGGCACCATCGAGTTTCGGGCACCTGCCACCGCCAAGCAACCTCGGGGTCATCCCACCAGCGGTGCACCCCCGCGCAGCTAGAGGCCAAAGAACGCCCACACACGTCCGCACGGCCCGATGATTGCGGAAAGGATGAAGGTCGGCACGATGTGCAGGGACCGCCAGAGGGACGATCCCCCAAGGACGGCACTGCGAAGACAACGGGTCCAGCCATTGAGAGCACGGCGGAGGGCCGCCCGGAAGACCCGGTCGAGCACAAGACGCCACAGAGGCAGGCTCACGTTTGGACTGAGCTGGGACGAAGTGTGTTCTTCCCGCACGCTCCATTGGCCCTTGACCTCCACGTTCAACACGAATGAAGAGACGGTCATTGCCGAGGGCAACACAAGAAGAGCACAGAGGGCACACAGCAACAGCGCAAGCTGCCGCACGCCCGAACCACCTCCTGAAGGCACGTACTTCTCGGAGACGTATCCGATGCACAACGCTGTGCAGCTGCTCACGGGGGATAGAAGTGGGGCGAGGGCTTCGACGCAAGTTCGTCCGCCTTCGCCCGATCCTACCACAGGGCAGAGGCTGCTTCCACGGCCTCGCATCGCTCTTCAGCTCAGGTACACTGCCTTCGTGCAGCCTGGCTGGCGTCCAGGCCCCACAACAGGGTAGCATGGTTCGCCGACGGCGCTTGCGGACCGGAGCGCCTGCGAAGGAGTGAACGTCCGTGAACATCGAGCAACTGGTCGACGCGTTGGCAAGTTCCGTGTCCGGTGCGAAGGCATACGCCCACGTGGCACGCATCGCCCAGCATCACAGGATCCAGGGTTCGCCGGGGCTTCAGGACGCCGCCGATGAAGTGTGTGCGGAACTTGAGCAGGTTGGCGTTGCGCACACCGTTCACCAGACGCCCGCGGACGGGACAACACGGTGCTTCAAGTGGACCGTCCCCCCCGCGTGGGAGATCCGCGACGGTTCGCTGGAACAGCTTGCCCCCACCGAACGCCCCCTCGTGAGGTTCGACGAAATCCCCCAGTCGGTGATCGCCCACAGCCCTGGCGGCACGGTGGAGGCCGAGCTGGTCCACGTCGACGAAGGCGTAGAGGAACAACACTATGCAGGCAGGGATGTTGCCGGCAAGATCGTACTCGCCCATGGTCGCGCCCGGCTCGTCGCCCGGGCGGCGGGAGCCCGAGATGCCGCCGCCATCGTCATCTACCCGGACGCAAGGCGAGCGGCTACAAGCTACGACCTCGTGCAGTACCAGGGATACTACGCCCGCGTACCCGAGGCCGCGCGGCTTGTGCCCGGCTTCTCCGTTTCCCGCCGAACTGCTGATGCGCTGCTTGAGGCGATGAACCCGGGACCGGTACGTCTTCGGGGAAGCGTGGACGCCTCGTTAGGCGAGGGAACCCAGCCCGTTGTCGAAGCCTTTGTGGGGCGAGAGGGAGGGAGCGAGATCCTTCTCTGCGCTCACTTGTGCCATCCGCGGTCTTCGGCCAACGACAATGCATCGGGAAGCGGAATCCTTGTCGAGCTGGCTCGCGCGCTCCGGCGTTTCCACAGTCAGCATGGGCTACCGCACGGTGTTCGTCTCCTCTGGGTCCCCGAGTTCGGCGGCACGCTCCCCTGGGCAGCGGCCCACACCGACATCCTTCAGCGCACGTGGTACACGGTCAACCTGGACATGGTGGGTCAGTCCCCGGAGTTGATCGGACAACCGCTGCACGTGTACCGCCCACCGGACAGCACACCATCACCGGTCAGCGCTTGGCTTGCACCGCTGCTCAGACGCGTCGAAAGCCGTGAAGACCTCCGTGCACCAGGGGGTAGCAACCGCCCATTTCTCGCTCGGGTCCAGCCCCCCGGCGGAGGAAGCGACCATATCGTGTTCAACGCACCACCCTATCGTGTGCCATCCATGATGCTTGGTCATGAAGACCCATTCTGGCACACGAACCTCGATACGATCGACAAGGTAGACGCCTCACGGTTGCAGCAAGTCGGCGTTCTGGCTGGAGCCCTGGCACTGTTGCCGGTGACGCTGTCTGATGATGAGGGACTTCTGTGGGACTGGCTCATCAACTACAGCGTAGACCAACTCACCCGGGCCAGCGCCCTCGGACGCGCTTACCCTTCGTCCCGCCAGCAACTCCTTGCGCTTGCCCGCCAGTGCGAACAGCAACGCGCCGCACGCTTTCTTGATCATCTCCATCGCCCCGTCGATGACCCTACCGGGCGCGCACACGAGGAGGCGGTAGACGCAGTCGCTCGAGCGCTGGGCACAACCGAGCCGGCACAAAGATGTGGGCGTGGGCCGCACCGCACCACAGAGGGTCCCATCGCCTACGCACTGCTCGACGAGCTCCCCGAAGCGGACCGCAAGCTTGTCTGGAAGAAGTTCTCTCGCCTGTTCTTCATTTTGCTCGAGGAGACTGCGAACCTTTGCGACGGCGTACGCTCATCGGAGGAGATCGCTTTGCGCCTCTCGCTCGACACCGGCCAATGGGTTCGGGCGGAGGATGTTCAAGAGGCCCTACGCATCCTGGGTATGCTGGACTACGTAGGGGCTCCCTGATCTCGTGGATCGCTCCGGTTACAATCTCTCTTGGGTGACCTGGTTGACTCGGGTGCTTGCATGACGATGAAGACGGCTGAAGTGGTGGATATCGTTAACATGGCTGTGTTCTGTGATTTCGAGAACATCGCTGTGGGTGTGCGCGACTCCAACTATCCGCAGTTCGAGATCGGAAAGGTCCTCGAGCGCTTGCTGCTGAAGGGGAGCATCGTCGTTAAGAAGGCCTACTGTGACTGGGCCCGCTACAAGGAGTTCAAGTCACCCATGCACGAGGCATCCTTTGAGCTCATCGAGATTCCCCATGTGAGGGTGTCGGGGAAGAACTCCGCCGACATCCGCATGGTGGTTGACGCGCTTGACCTGTGCTACACAAAATTGCACGTCGACACATTCGTCGTCATCAGCGGGGATTCCGACTTCTCCCCCCTGGTGAGCAAGCTCCGCGAAAACAACCGCACGGTTATCGGTGTGGGGGTCAAGAACTCCACCTCGGAGCTCCTCATCGCCAACTGCGACGAGTTCATCTTCTACGACGACCTCGTCCGCACTCCCCGGGCCCCGTCCAAACCGTCGGGTAAGCAGACACCCAAGCGCGGGTCGGGCAAGAAGACGACGAAGACGTCGGCTGGCGACGCCAAGAAGCAAGAGGCTTGGAACCTCGTTGTGGAAACGTACCATGCCTTGGTCAAGGAACGAGGCGAAGGGGAGAACATCTGGGGCTCAATGGTCAAGCAGACCCTCAAACGCCGCAAACCTGGCTTCAGCGAGTCCTACCACGGCTTCAGCTCCTTTGGCCAGCTTCTGGAGGAGGCGGGGGCCCGCGGGATCTTCGAACTCGAACGTGATGAGAAGTCGGGCGGCTACATCATC
>PUMK01000014.1 GCA_003551325.1 Candidatus Acetothermia bacterium
GGCACGGTTGTCGAAGGGGGGGCCGACCGGGCGAAGCAGTTAGCCGATGCGGTAGCTGCCAAGCTGGGGCGCTGTGCCGTGGTGCTGGGAACCTCGTCCGGGGGGCGTGCCGTCATCGTGGCCAAGGTCACCGATGTGCCTGACCTGTCCGCCGGCGACCTGGTACGCGTGGGCGCCCAAGCGGTGGGGGGAAAGGGCGGAGGACGTCCGACGTTCGCCCAAGGAGGCGGTCCCAAAGTGGACGCGCTCCCTGACGCCGTGCGCGACGCGTTGGCTCACGCGCGGGCGTCGCTCAGATCAACCTGACGGGCATACAGACGTAGATGAACCCCTCGTCCTCGGGGGCGATGTCGCCCGAGGGTTCCAACAGCCCGGCGCGGTCGGACTCCGAGAGCCACAACGCTACCTCATCGGACCCCATCCGCCTGAGGGCATCGATCAGGTACTCTGCCTTGAACGCGATCTCCAGCGACTTCTCAGCGGGCTTGGCCAAGCGAACGCGCTCCTTACCCGCCCCCTTCTCCTTGGAGGCCGAGGAGAGCTCCACTGCGGTTTCCTTCTCCGTGACCTTGAGCGTCACCGCCCCCGACTCCTCCGCAGCCGTGATCTCGATCCGCCGGAGCGTCTCCAGCAAAGCCTCGCGCGACAGGAACAGCCCAAGCTGCGAGTCCTTGGGCACCACGCGCTCGAAGTCCGGGAACTGCTCTTGGATCAACCGGCTGGAGAACAGGATCGGTCCGGACTCCACATGGAGTTGGCCTTGGTCCTCGTAAAGGACGACCTCCTCAGCGCCGCCGCTACCCAGCGAACGCTGAAGGTCGTTCAGGATCTGCGCGTCCACCAAGAACGACCCCTCGAAATCCTCGGGCAGCTGCGACACAGGCACGCGTTTGACCGCAAGACGGTAGCCGTTTGTGGCGGCTAGCTTCATGCTTCCGGCAGAGAACAAAAGGTCCACCCCGGTGAGGGCGAGCCGGGTGGTCTCGGAGGCCTTGAGGGCAGCGAACGCTGCCTGGGTGATCGCCTGCATCATCTTCTCGCGGGGGATGCGGCACAGCGCGTTGTCAGGGGGTGTGGGGAGCGTTGGGAACTCGTCGACCGGGAAGGAAAGGAGTTCGAAGTCTGCCTCGCCGCACCTCACCCGGATTTTCCCCTCCGACTCGGTTAGCGTGATCTCCGCATCTCCGGGAAGCCGGGTGGAAAGCTGTGTGAGCACATGGCCTGGGCAAACGACAGCCCCTTCGGTGGTCACCTTTGCGGGGATCTGACAGCGTACCGAACGCTCGAGGTCCGTGCTCCCAAGCTCAAGTCCGCTGGAACGTGCTTGCAGGCGGATTCCACCCAGGATCGGCATTGAGCTCCGTGTGGCCAACGCGTAACCCACGGTCCGGACGCCAAAGATTAGGTCTTCACGGGCACAGACGATCTCCATGTTCCCTCCTCGCGGTTCCAAGCCACCTCGCGACGCGCTTGCCCCATCCGTCGCAAGCCCCACCAACGCGTGAACCCAGCAGGATCATATCAGGGGAGCGGGAGGTGAGCCAGGATACGTTGGCACAGAAGATCGGGGGGCAGCGTTCCGTCAACGATGTGCCCTCCGGATTGGGTGTCGAGCAGACGGACGTACGCCTCACGAACCCTTGCGTAGAAGGCGAGTCCTTCGCCTTCGAAACGGTCACGCTCGCGCGTTCGGTCGAAGGCCACTTCAGGAGGGAGGTCAAGAAGAAACGTGAAGTCAGGCCGGAGACCACCTGTGGCCATCGTGTTGAGCGCCTGAACCCGCTCCAGACCGAGTCCCCTAGCGACGCCTTGATAGGCCATGCTGGAAAGGACATACCGCGAGCAGAGCACCCACGAACCGCGCTCGAGTGCAGGCCGGATCACCTCTTCCACGTGCTCATGCCGGTCCGCCACCATCAGCAGGAGTTCGGTCAGCGGGTGCATTGTCGAGGACCGGGCCAGCAGGATCTCGCGCAGCCTCTCACCCAGAGCCGTCCCTCCCGGTTCGCGTGTGGACACCACAGCGATCCCCCGAGCGTTGAGCGCGCGTTCCAAGAGCTCGAGCTGCGTGCTCTTGCCCGAGGCATCCGGTCCTTCCAGCACCACGAACAGGGGCCTCATCGGGCGCTCACGAGAGCCTTCCATGCGATGATCACTGCGCCGAGCACGATCGCGCTGTCGGCCACGTTGAACACCGGGAAGTACGGGAACTGGACAAAGTCGAGTACGTATCCCCAGCGAATCCTGTCGATCAAATTGCCCACGGTTCCCGCCCACAGTAACGTTAACCCTGTTCGAGGAACCCAGGAGACCCTCGTTTGCCAGAGCATCCACCCGACGACCAGCGCTACAGCCACCGACACACCGAGGAGCACGTAGGTGTGGTCGGGAAGAAGACCGAACGCGCCGCCGGGGTTGTGGACACGCGTCAACCGGAGCACGTCTCCCACAACGTTCGTACTCTGGTTCGGAGCGAGCTGCGTGACGACAGCCCACTTCGTGAGCTGGTCCAGTGCCACGATCCCCCCGGCAAGGGACAACGTACCCCACCCGGGCCCACGGCCACGTCTGCCTAGTCCGTAGCCGCTCACCGGTTGTCGGAAGCCTGGCGCACCGTAAGACTGTGGAACGCAGCGACGAAATCAGGGCGGTCAAACGTGGCCGCGGACAGTGCCAGTTGACCGGAGGGGAACGTGCGATCGGTGACGCTGCTCAGGAGTGCTCCGTTCAGGTACACATCAAACGTGGCTCCCACGGCCACCAGCGCGATGCGATGCGTGCCCGGTTGGGCAAACGCCGGCGCCGCTCGCCAATCAGAGAGCACACGCCAACGTCCTCTCTCCTGAACGAGAAGTCGGTAGAAGCCGTCGGTTCGGAAGGTAAGCATGTACGCGTTGCTCCTGTCTTCGTAACGGAACAGGAATCCGAGCTCCCCTTCCCCAGCAACCACCTCCACGGTTGCCTCAGCGACGAAGTCCGTGAACCTTGGTTCCCTCGGGATACGGCTCCACACGATGTCCGACGGGCGCTTCACGTGGATACGGTAGGTTCCTCCGCGGTACTCCCAGGTCGCAAACTCTGTTCGGTGCGTATACCAGCCGGAGCGCGGGTCGTCGAAGTTGTCCCTGTAGGCGACCGGCCAGCCAAACGGGTCCTCGGCCACGATCCCCAGCACGCGCGCATCCCACAGCCGGGCTGTCCCATCGTGGGAAGCGGTGGCCAGCACCTTGCCGTCTGGGCTGAACGCCACACCAACCACGTTGTGTCGATGCCCCTCCAAGCGAGATGCCTCCCGAAGCTCCCCGACATCCCACACGCACACCGTTTGGTCCCCCGATGCCGAGGCGAGGTACTGGCCATCTGGGCTGTAGGCAAGCGAGAACACCGGACCGTCATGCCCTGACAGGGTAATGCGCTCCTGCCCCGTCGCCACATCCCATAGCCGCACGGTTGTGTCCCATGATCCGGAGGCCAGGGTTGCCCCATCGGGAGAGAACGCAACGGCGCGCACGAAGTTACGGTGACCCCGGAGAACACCGATCTCCTGGCCATCATCGACATTCCACAACCGGACCGAGTTGTCCCACGATCCGGAGGCCAGGCGGGATCCGTCGGGGCTGAATGCTAGTGCCACCACCAGCCACCGATGGCCGCTCAACGCCATCAAGGGTTCACCGCTCGGCACCCTCCACAGCCGGACATCCTTGTCCGCGGAGCCCGAGGCGAGCAAGGTACCGTCAGGGTTGAAGGCCAAGGCCAACACACCTGCGGTGTGGCCGCGGAGGGTCGCACGGACCGATCCGCTTGCCGAGTCCCAAAGCCGCAGCGTTCCATCGCTCGAGGCCGAGGCAACCAGGCTACCGTCGGGGCCGAAAGCCACAGCGTTCACCTCGGCAGTGTGCCCGCGCAGCCTCCGTATCTCGTCGCCGGTGGCAACATCCCACAAACGCACGGCGCCGTCTTGGCCACCCGTGGCAACGATGCGTCCATCAGGGCTGAAGGCGACGGATGTCGCCTGTCCCACGTGACCGGTGAGCCGATACGCATACTCCGGGATCGGCTGGGCCGCGACGACTGGAGTCAGGAAGGCCAATACCGCACACACACCCACAACCGAGTAGAACCCTCGCACCCGCATCAGCATAGCACCCCCCCTATGCAATCCTAGCATGGAAGAACACGCCGGCCAACGACAGCGCGGGCCTGGAGTGCGGACTCCTCGCACCCGTGAGGAGCCCACGCGCGTTCCAAAAGGCGTCATGGCAATGGTCCGCACAACCTCATAGTTGCTGACATTGCTGTGAAGGTTTCCGGCTCACCCTGGGAGCCCCTGACCACGGCAGGAACCTGCCGGTCGGTAGAGAGCGTTTGGTGGTCCCGACGGGATTTGAACCCGTGTCGCCGGGATGAGAGCCCGGTATCCTAGGCCACTAGACGACGGGACCGCGACCCGGGCGCATTATAGCCTCGGCTCCCCTCCCCCCTCAAGGGGCGGGTCTCGCGCCCGCCCGGTAGGCGGGCCTTCGTGCCCGCCCCTCTCCCCGCCCGGTTTTGGGTCTTCCCCCCGGCGTTGCCCTAATATGGAACAGCCGAAAAGGAGGGTCCGTGCGCATAACAGTGTTCGCGGTGTGTGTCTTCGTAGCCCTCGGGCAGGCCTGTGCTGCCATTCCTGTCCAGGAACTCTTGGAGGATCTCCAAGCGCTCATGCCCGACCGCTGGGACTTGGCGGTCCTGGAGCAGTGCATCGCGCTCGCCGATGAAGCGCTGACACGCTCCCCGGAGAACCCGGAACTCCGCGTTGTCCTGGCGCAGCTGTGGCACGAACGCTCCATTCGGCTTGACGAAGGCAGCACGGCGTGGATGGATGTGCTGAAACAGGCCGCGGACTACGCCTGTCAGGCGATGGGGTTGGACTCCTATGTGAGATTGGAACGCATGTCGGCCCCCGAGCTGGAAGAGTACCTCTCCCAAGTGGACAACCCTGGTGCCCTCCTCTGGGCTGGTGACTCCTGGGGCAAGATCCTCGGCACCCACCAACTCCACGCGTTCAGGGTGAACTCCGTCGGCAAACTCCGGCTGATCTACGGACGGTTGGTCGAGGTGGACCCTGACTTCTTCGGCGGTGCAGGTCATCGCTCGTTGGGAGCCCTGGAATCGAACGTGGCTACGAACACCATCGCTCGTTGGATGTTCGGGGGTAGTGCGGACGAAGCGCGCGCACACTTCGAACAGGCGCTTGAACGCGGCCCCGACTACCTCATGAACCACGTCGAGTACGCGAGCCACCTCGCCGGACCCCTGAGTGAATGGGAGCTGTTCGACGATCTCCTGCACCATGTGCTCGAGGCGCCGCTTGCTCCCGAGCCCTTCTGGAACACCTTTGCCAAGGAAGAAGCCCTCAGGTTCCTGCACCAGGAACGACGGCCGATCCCATAGTCCTGAGCCCCACACAGATCGTGTAGCACCCTGAGTCCGAGGTGCTGGGGGTGCCATCCCGCGCTCCCCGGGATCGCCGGACGCTGCGTCTTCCCATCCTGAACAGCACTTCCCCTAACCCGCAAGTGAAGGGTGTCTAGAGCCCCCACCGCCAAGGTACAACATAGGTGTGACCCTTAGTACTGGATGGTGGCACCTATGATGCGATGGATCAGCATTGCGGCGGTGGCAGTTGTTCTAACCCTATGCCTGAATGTTGGTGAACGACCCAAGATCGCGGGAGGAGCTGCAGGTGAGCTTCTGCCAGTGGGCGTCCAGCCTAGCTGGGGGCTTTCTGCTGTGCGAGCTCCTGATGCCTGGAAGCTCACCCAAGGGACCGAGGCGATCGTGGTTGCGGTGATCGACTCCGGCATCGACCGCACCATCCCAGCACTGGCCGATCGCATGTGGACGAACCCCAACGAGGTAGCGGGTACGCGGCGAGACGATGACCGAAACGGTTACGTTGACGACATCCACGGATGGGATTTCCGCGATGGTAACGCCGATGCGCTTGTCGGTACCCCCCTGAACTGGCACGGCACGTTTGTTGCCTCGCTGATCGCAGCGGCTTTGGACGCCGAATCCGGAGCCGGTGGTGTTGCCCCGAAGATCCGGATCATGGACCTCCGGTTCCTTGACTCCCGTGGCCTCTTCTTCCAGTCCGACTGGCCTAAACTCGCCCAAGCCATTGACTATGCCGTGGACAACGGTGCTCGCATTATCAACCTCTCCATCTACGCCAAGATGGAGCCCCCGGCGATCGTCCGCCAAGCTCTGCAGCGCGCCGCCCGAGAGGGTGTGTTCATCGTGGGCATCGCCGGAAACGATGGAGCTCGCGTCACTTGTTTTGGTCGTTATCCGGAAGTGTTCACCGTAGGCGCCGTGGACCAGCATGGTCAGCCGGGGAGCTTCTCCAACTGGGGTCCAGAGGTCGACATCGTTGCCCCCGGCGTGCGCGTGCTCTCCGTATACCCTGGCGGGAACGTCCGCACCGGTTCCGGGACGTCGTTCGCTGCACCGCACGTAGCCGGGACCGCAGCGCTCATGCTCTCCCTGAATCCGGAGCTCACCCCTGACGACCTGAGGGATAGCCTCAAGCAGAGCGCCGCTTGCCTGGGGCGCGCTCCTGGCGATCTTCACACGGGTTCCGGGTCCCTCGATACCGCGGCTGCGGTGGGGATCGCGGCAGGACGCTGATCCCTAAAGGGCAGGCGAGCGGCAAGACAGCCTGGCCGCGGTTGTGAAGCGAGTTTGTTTTCACAGATGGTTTCTATTAAGGATAATCGCCCTCCGTGTTGCCTCAGAAGTAACTGTTACCGAAGGCTTGTTCGATGACTCAGAACTTGGGTTACCGAGGCAGCCTCCAGAGTTCTCGTAGATTGTCGTCGA
>PUMK01000054.1 GCA_003551325.1 Candidatus Acetothermia bacterium
CCGAGAATCCTGTGAGGATCCGCTCGTCGGCCTGCAGGAGCCGAACCATGGCCGGGACCGTGCGACCGCCGGCGAATCCTGAGGCCTGGGTCGCTCGCAGACCGACCTCCACGATCTCGGCTGGCCATGCCAGGCCAGGGAGTGCGTCCACGGTGACCGTGGCGCGCTGCCCGGCGCGTACCTGGCCCACATCTGCCTCGGAGAGGGCGATCCTAACCGAAAGCTGACTTCGGTCGAGCACCACGATCCTGAACTGTCCAGCGGTCGTTCCTGTGGCCCGTGCCGCCTCGACAACCACCCCGTCGAACGGAGCGCGGATCGTCGTTGCCTCGTAATTGGCCAGGGCGAGGCTGTACTCGAGCTCGCGTTCGCGGATCGTGTTCGGGGCGCCGTCCGCCCGTGCGTTGACCAAGGCGCGCTCAGCGCGCGCCAGTGCCAGCTCTTCCTGCGTCGAATCGAGCACTGCTAGCACGTCTCCGGCCTGCACCCTATACCCAAGTGCGACGTGGAGCGAGGCAAGTTTCGCCTCGGAGAATGAGAACGTGGCCTCGTCCTTTGCCAGGATCTCGCCGTAGGCCGTCAGGGAGCGCGACAGGTTACCGCGGTCCACGCTGTAGGTTGCGCCCACGCTGGCTGTGGCAGCGCCCGTCTCCTGTGTGCTCCACGGCTGCCAGGCGTACAGTCCACCGCCGAGTCCGCCCATCACGACCAATCCCAAGCTGATCCACAGGCTCTTCTTCATCGGACCATCCCCTCCCAGTTCAGCTCCAGTCCAAGCGCCCGCCGGTAACGCAGGTACGCCTGGAGCAGGCTGAACAGGCGCTGTTCGTACTCGTGCTCGAATCGCTCCTCTCTGAGCAAGAATGCCTCCCAGTCGGCCGGGCCGACCAGGCCTGCGTCGCGCCGTATCTCAGCCGCTCTCCGTTCGAGGGCGAGCTTCTCCCGCTGCATCTCATGGATGATCAGGGCCTCGCGGGCATCCTCGAGGGTGGACCGAGCTTGGGCGAGCGACCGCTCTGCCTCGCGCCATGCTGAGGTGAGCCGGTCCTGGGCCAGATCGAGTTCGGCCTGAGCGACCTGCCTCTGCGCCCCGCGGTCGGGCATGAACAACGAGACGGATAAGTTCAGGCTTACGCGCCAGCCTGTGTCGGTCCAGCTCAGGCCGACCGAGGGCACGGGCCACGCGGCCACTTGCAGAGCCCGCAGCCGTTCGGTGGCGGCCTTCACCGCATCCCTTGCGCTCTGCACGCCCCTCGAACGTGCCAGCACCTCGGGCGGGACCTCCCAGGCGAGCAGTTCGTCGGTGCGCTCCAACAGTTCAGGGCCTATGTTCCCGCTTGGGGCAAGTTCGATGGGTAGGGCAACGCCGATCGTGCGGGCCAGGTCTTCGAGTGCGGTGGCGTGCGAAACGGCACGCTTGCGGGCTGCGATTTCAGCATCGCGTAGCGCGATCTCCGCCTCCAGGCGCTGCAGCTCTCCAGTCTGCCCTGCCTCCACCTCCGCCTCGACTGCGGCGAGCGTGTCCTGGGCTCGCGCCAGATTGCGCGTGTTGTCAGCGAGCGCCGACTGGGAGGAGAGCAGGCTCGCGTAGCTCTGAAGCACAGCAAGCACCACGCCTTCCCGCGCCTGATCGAGATCCTGTTGCGCGGCAGTCAGCTTGGCCTCCGCCTCGCTCAGCGCGCGCGCTTCCGAGGGTGTGGGCCGGGCAGGATCGTAGCGTTGCGAGAGGGAGAGCCTCCAGGAGAAGCTGAGTTCTTCGGTGGCCCATCTGTAGGTCGGGTTGAGTTCGAAGCTGAGGCTTGTCCCCGTAGTCAACCCGAGGCTGAGGCCGACCGACCCCTGAGTTGTCCCGGGAAAGTCGGCACCTTGGGCGAGGGTGAACGGGCTCAGGCCGAGCTGAACGCTTGGCAGGCTCACCTTCGCCCGGGCGGCGGCCAGTTCGAGCTCCGCCTTGCGTAGGTCATAGCGCGCCTGGGCGACGTCTGGGTGCGCCGCCAGCGCGGACTCCAGTGTGTCGCTTAGTGTAGCGACCGGAGGGTCATGCGATGCCGAGACGGGGGACACCAGCCCGAAAACCAGGAGGGCTCCCAGCAGCACCCACACCAACGTCCCCCTAGCGTGCGCTCCCCACGGACCTCGGTCCGCGCTGGACCCAGCTGCGTGCATGCACCCTCCACCACAAGACGAGCGGAGCTCGCCTCCCGGACGTTCAGCAGAACGTGAGCGTCGAACAAGGGCGCTCACCAGCTCTCCCGAATCTGGAAGCATTCTAGCCCCCGCCTGTGAAGAAAGTGTGAAGGCGAGCCCGCAGGGGGCCGAGTGCCCCTTAACGTAGGGCGCGCTGTGGCACGAACCGCTCCGGCACTGGGGGAGGTTCGGCAGTCTGACAGGTTGGCTATGCCATGGTTGGTGAGCGGGTACTGCGATGTCACCCCGTTGGAACCTGCCCTGTTCGAGCTAGCTGTACAGGAGCGCTTGAGCGCTTAGCGATCCAGAGCTCACCGACGCAAATCGGTTCAGCCTGATGGCATCACGCGCCCGCATGACAACGACTTCCGGAGTACGGACGCTTGAAGCGCGAGCAGAAACCGGGCGAGAGCGTGGCACATCTTCCGGATGAAGGGTGCGCCTCTTCCTATCTGAACAGAGGGCCACGCGTTCTCCAGCGGGTAGAAGACCGAGCGCTTCCGGCAGCTTGTCCAGAAGACCGGGCTCTTCCACCAGGTACTCCAGAAGATACTCGGCGAAGTCAGGCGCAGCACTGACCTTGAATCCTGCCGCCACAGCGATGACCGACACCAGTAGAAGCATCTTGTACAGTCGTTTGTGCATGACACAAGCTGCTTTCTCTACTGCATCTTCTTGCGTGGATCGTTTGTCCGCCGTCGCTTGTTGCTGATCTCAAGGGTTGTGCCCATCGCTCACCTCCTTGCGGTGCTCTGCCGCCTCACCCGAATCTCATGACCTCGCCCGCCGAGTCGCAAATCCAACCCATCCGCAGCGGTATCGGTACGTGACAAGCATGAGAAGGGCCTCGGGTTCCTCGGGTTGGAGTCTGCTTCCAGTACGGAGTGCGGATAGCTTAGAGCATCAGGTGCTCCCCTCTCCTGGCCTGCAGCCTATGGAGCGTGACATTCGAGAGCAGCGCAACGCGCGTCACACGGCCTGAAGATTCGCTACACTGGCTTCGCCGGTCGCATCATGGAGGCTTCAGGGCGATGGTTCTACCACGCGGGAAATCTAGGTGTGCATGCTTGCAGAGTGCGTCCAGTGGACCCGAGGTCTTGCCCGCGCCTGGCCCGGCCCCCGCTCCCGGTAGAGTGCATCACAACGGAGGGAAGAGTGAAGCTTGGGGCGCTGCTGATAACTGGTCTTGTGTGCATGGGAGCTGCGGCAAACTCCCTGCCCAGCGAGCTGTTCGATTACTTGGCGAACACCAGCGGACAGGCGAGCTGGAGCGTGGGAGAGGCCCGACGCATGGGTGCGGCAACCGTTCAGGAGATACGGCTTGTGTCCCAGGAGTGGCGCGATGTCACCTGGGAACACCGTCTGTTGTTGTGCCTTCCGCCTCGGTTGCTCTACCCCGACAAAGTACTTCTCTACGTCTCCGGTGATCCCAGCCCCCAGGACGAACTCCTGGCCTTGCAGGCTGCGGTTGCCGTGGGGGCGCCGGTAGCCGTGCTCAACGATGTGCCTGTGCAGCCGTTGTTCGGGCTTCGAGAAGACGCGTTGGTTGCCCACACGTACGAGCGTTACCTGGAGGAAGGGGACCCCGATTGGCCGCTGCTCCTTCCCATGGTGCGCAGTGCACATGCGGCGATGGATGCGCTGCAAGCCCTGGGCTCTGAGCTGTGGGGCGGCAATCCCGACGGTTTCGTCGTGCTGGGCGCTTCCAAGCGCGGTTGGACCGCCTATCTTACGGCTGCCACCGCCCGGGAGCGGGTCATAGGTCTCGTGCCGATGGTGTTCGACGTCTTGAACATGGCCTTACAGATGGACCACCAGCTGGATGTATGGGGGGAGTACTCTCCCCAGATCCAGGACTACGTTGAGCGCGGTCTCATGGATCGCTTCAAAACGCCCGACGGCGCCCGGCTGCTCTGGCTTGTTGATCCCTACAGCTATCGCTACGCGCTCACGCAGCCCAAGCTTATCGTTTTGGGCAGCAATGATCCCTACTGGCCGATCACCTCGTTGCCGCACTACTGGGCGGGGCTGCCCGACCCCAAGGCATTGCTCGTGGTGCCCAACGTTGGACACGGTCTGGGGGACCTGTATCGGGTGAGCCAGAGCATCGCCGCCTTCGGCCGTTTGGTCCTTGAGGCACGAAGTCTGCCTTCGATCGAAGCCGCGTACTTCGTGGAGGAGGGGCGCGTCCGCGTGAGCGTGCGGGTCGACGACGCGCCATCGTCGGTCACGCTGTGGAAGGCGACGGGAACGTCTCGTGACTTCCGCAACGCAGTGTGGGAGAGCGTATCGCTGCGCCAGACGGGAGGCGCGTGGGAACGTACTGTGGAGCTTCCACAGGTAGGTCACATCGCGCTGTTCGCCGAGGCCATCATCCCCCAGCCCGGAGGTCGGCTGTACGTCTCCAGTGTGCCCCAGGTGACCCACGTCTGCCCACCGTAAGCCGAGGGTGATAGCGGCCGCTGAGGCGGAACGTCGGAGGAGCCCCGGCTACGCTCTCCCGCACGCATCCTTCTCGCGGTCGGGTTGCCGGTCGCACTGTGCTCAACGTCCCTCGAGCTTCCTCTGGAGCCCGCGGAGCGTTCCCGTGGGCCGATCGTTCTGTGGCCCGCTGCTTCCGGCGCTGTGCACCCGGAGGAGGCTGCCAGCGCGCGTCCGCAGCTCAGCATCGGGCGGGTACCGCAACACCCCTTACTGGACAGCTTTCGAATCCCGCCTGAGGCTAACGCGAGCAGTTGAGCCCGTTCAACCCTTTTCGGAGGAACACCCCGCCGGTGGAGTCCGCGGGCATGGTGTGGGGAGTTGTGGTATTGGAAGGCGCTTACCGGCGGGGGCTAGGGCGAGCGGACGATCTTGGAACACCTGCCTGGCCCCGGGCAGCTGATGTGCAGCCTGTCCTGGTCTGCATCTGAGACTGCACCTAGCAGGCTTCCCCCCCGTTGACCTGGATGCCCGGAGGGTGTACAGAGCTGTTGGCTCGATCGGGCAGAGATCCGGACGGCGGTTGGCAACGGTCATGTTCACCGAGAAGGGCGGCGAGCTCAACCGTTGGGAGTGAGCGGAAGCCCTCTGCTCCCCCTGGAGGTAGAATCTTCGAGGAGTCACCGCTCTCCTGGGACACGCGGGTCTGAGAGAGACGTGGGGATAGCGGTTGCGTGTTGCACCGACGGGAGGACCGATGCCGATGCCCGCCATTGCAGTCGAGGGGCTGAGTTTCGCCTATGGTCCAGTTCAAGCGGTTAAGGGCGTCAGCTTCGAGGTGATGCCCGGAGAAATCCTTGGCTTCCTTGGCCCGAACGGGGCGGGAAAGTCCACCACCATCAAGATCCTGACAGGTCTGCTCCCCCCACAAGGCGGCCGTGCCGAGATCCTTGGAAGGGCAGTCGGCCGCGGTGACCGTGTGCTTCAGGCGCAGATCGGCGTATGTTTCGAGGAGAAGAACCTCTACCCGAACATGTCTGCGCTGGAGAACCTGAACTTCTTTGCCTCGCTGTACGGCATCAGACGCCCACGTGCGCTTGAGGCGCTGCGACGTGTAGGACTGGCCGACCGGGCGCGCGATCGGGTGCGCAGCTACTCGAAGGGTATGCGCCAGCGGTTGATGGTGGCGCGGGCGCTCATTCACAACCCGCGTGTGCTGTTTCTGGACGAGCCCACGGACGGGCTTGACCCGGTCACGGCGACGGAGATCCGCAGGACGATCCGGCAGGAGGCCGACCGCGGCGTGGCCGTGCTCCTCACCACGCACGACATGTTCGAGGCAGATGAGCTCTCCGACCGCGTGGCATTCATCAACGAGGGGACGATTGTCGCCCTGGATACCGCAGAGAACCTCAAACTCAAGTACGGTGAGCGCTCGGTACGGGTGCGGTTGCGCGATGGCGACGAAGTCCGCGAAGAGCGGATTGGGCTCTCAGGGGTGGCAGCGTCCGAGCGCCTTGCAGAGCTGGCGGCATCGCCGGATCTCCTGACCATCCACACGGAGGAGGCCACGCTCGAAGCGATCTTCATCCGACTCACCGGGAGAGGGCTCGCCGGATGAGTGGCCGCGTCTCGCGCAGGGGGATCCTTGCCGCCCTAATCAGGCGGGAGATCCTCATCTACTCCCGTGACAAGCTGTATCTCCTGCTGACGGGGCTCCTGCTGATCCTCGTGGTGGGGGTGTTCTGGGTCGCCCCCGATGAGGTCGACGACAGGCTGACCCTTGCCGTGAGTCCGCCGCTCGAGAAGCTCTTCTCGGAGGAGACGGTCGGCCTGCGTGGTCGCGATCTGCGTGGGGACTCCCACGACGCCTTTGGTGCAACCATCCCGGGCTGGGAGGAGGGAGTCCGAGTCTTGGAGCTCTCAAGCGAAGGCGAACTGCGGGCCGTGCTCCAGGAGGAGCTTGTGGCGTGGCTGGGCGGGGACGGAACCCTCATCTTGCGCGAGGCAGGGATCACGGAGGCTCGACCTGAATGCGCCGAGCAGGTGCGCCCCACGGTCGGGATTGCCTTCCCAGAGGGGTTCGTTTCCCTACTTGCCGCAGCGAACTCGGACGTGGTGGTCACGTTGTACGCGCATGCTTCTGTTCCCCTTGCGATCCGGAACGCACTGCGCAGTTTCGTGCGCGAGGCTGCTTATCAGCTGTCCGGCAGTGCTCCTCCGGTCACCTTCCCCACCGAGGAGACGATCATCCTA
>PUMK01000300.1 GCA_003551325.1 Candidatus Acetothermia bacterium
CCCGGTTGCCGGTTGCACGACCTGACCCCGCGACCCGCACGCCGGTTGCCGGTTGCACGACCTGACCCCGGTTGTTCGGCTGTTCGGTTGCCCAGGCACACAACAGGCGGTAGGGTAGAGGACCGT
Source organism: Candidatus Acetothermia bacterium (assembly GCA_003551325.1). Classification (GTDB taxonomy): domain Bacteria; phylum Bipolaricaulota; class Bipolaricaulia; order Bipolaricaulales; family Bipolaricaulaceae; genus B1SED10-245. Next base: position 127 of record PUMK01000300.1, read on the forward strand.
GTTGTCACCAAACCAGATGAGCGCGTTGAATACGTTGCTGGCCCATCAGGGCAGGCTCGTCTCGCTTCCCGCCGAGCGGACCGTCGTGTTCGTCGGCGACACGCACGGGGACTCGGAGGCGACGCAACGGGTGCTTCAACGGTACCCGCCGGACACACACACCCTTGTGTTCCTGGGGGACTATGTCGACCGTGGTCCGGACTCCCTGGGCAACCTGCAGGCGCTCCTTGAGGCCAAGCTGGCGCACCCCGACGATGTGGTGCTGCTCATGGGTAACCACGAAGGTTGGGCGACAACACCGTTTTCGCCTGCTGACTTCTGGCAGGAGCTACCCACCGACGAGTCCGCAGCGTGGGCCGAGCTTCTGTCCCAGCTACCGTTCGCGGCACATCATCCAGCTGGGTTGATCGCCCTGCACGGAGCCTTGCCGGATGTCATGGGGATCGGCGAGATCGCGGCAGTCGAGCTCGGTTCGGCGGACTGGCGCAAGATGACCTGGGGAGACTGGACGGAAGTTCCGGGCTTCGTCGTGGATCCCGGGATCCACGGCCGCCCGGCCTTCGGCCGGGACTACTTCGACGAAGTCGCGGAGAGACTGGCGATCAACGTGTTGGTGCGTGCCCACCAGCCCCACGCCCCCACCTTCATGTACAAGAACCGTTGCCTGACCATCTTCACCTCCTGTGCCTATCCGGAGACGCGACGCCAGCTGGCGGTCTTGCGGCCCCGTGTGACGCTACGCGACGCACGCGATCTTGAGCTTCAACCTCTGTGAGGAGGGCTTGCGGTGTTGGTGGGTGTTGACGTAGGCGGGACGTTCACCGACCTCGTATGGTCGGAGGCTGGACAGACGTACGCGCTCAAGGTCCCCACAACCCCCCAACAGGAGGAGGGCTTCCTCCGAGCACTCGACGCGCTTCGCGAAGTCCATGGAGCGCCCCCCTCACCCGCACGGCTCGTGCACGGGACGACCACCGCTACCAATGCTGTGCTTGAGGGAACATGGTCGCGCACAGCACTCTTCACTACCAAGGGGTTTAGGGATGTCCTGGAGATCGGTCGCCAGGCGCGCCCAGCGCTCTATGACCTCTTCACAGACCGGCCGGAGCCGGTGGTCCCCCGGACCCTCCGCATGGAGGTCCCTGAACGGCTTGACCACCGTGGACGAGTTGTCTGTTCGCTCGACGAAGCCAAGGTGCGCCGGTTGGCCCGTACGATCAGGGGGACGGTCTCGTCCGTGGCCGTTGTTCTCCTCTACGCATTCCTGGATGATCGGCACGAGCAGCGGGTGCGCGAACTCCTGCGGGACGAAGGGGTGGACGTTCCCATCACCTTGTCCTCAGAGGTATTGCCCGAGTTCCGGGAGTTCGAGCGCACATCGACGACGGTCCTCTCGGCCGCGCTCCGGCCGGTGATCGCCGGCTATCTGGAGCGCTTGGCGGCCGGACTCCGAAAGCGCTCGATCCACGCGCCGCTCCTTCTCATGAGCTCTTCCGGTGGTGTGGTCAGTGCCGAGGAGGCAGGACGTTCTCCGGCCGTTCTCTTACTTTCGGGGCCTGCTGGCGGGGTAGAAGGCGCCCGGCGGGTGGGTACAGCCGCCGGCCTGTCGAACATGATCACCCTGGACATGGGAGGCACGAGCACCGACGTAGCACTGCTTCCGGGTGGCACCCCGCAACGGTCTCCCGAACGGGAGGTGGCAGGCCGCCCCGTGCGGATCCCCGCCGTAGATGTGCACACCGTCGGCGCTGGCGGAGGCAGCATTGCCCGCATCGACGCCGGAGGAGCCCTACGTGTGGGGCCGTCCAGTGCAGGTGCTGTACCAGGCCCCGCTTGCTACGGCCTTGGTGGATCCGCGCCCACCGTCAGCGACGCGCATCTCGTGCTGGGCCGCCTTCCGGAGGACCGTACGTTGGGCGGGTTGCCGCCATTGGACCTCGGCGCAGCACGATCCGCCGTGGCGAGCTTGGCACAACCTCTGGGGCTCTCCGTGGACGATGCCGCATGGGGTATTCTGACCGTGGCCGAAGCCACCATGGAACAGGCAGTGCGGGTGATCTCCGTGGAGCGGGGCCATGACCCTCGCGGATTTGCGCTCCTGGCGTTTGGGGGGGCCGGGCCTCTGCATGGTGCTGCATTGGCATCCAAGCTTGGCATAAGGAACGTACTCGTGCCGGCACATGCCGGCGCACTGTCAGCACTGGGCCTCATGTCGGCGGACCTGATGCTGTCCTTGGTCCGTTCGGTACTCCTTCCCTGGGCGGAAGCCCAATCCGATCGCTTGCATGAGGTGATGGATCAGCTCAGAGCAACCGCTGCCCAGCGGCTCTCGGCCGCAGGTGTTCCTGAAACGTCGATGGCCTTTCGTTATGCGGCCGATCTCCGCTACCGAGGACAGGGATTCGAACTCACCATTCCATGGGACACAAGCGATGCAATCGCTCGGACGCGCGAGCGCGTCGCTCAGGATTTCCACGATGCGCACGAGGCTCGCTACGGCTACGCTGCTCCCGAGGACCCCTTGGAGCTCGTGTCCCTACGCCTCACGGCTACCGCTCCCACCCAGGCACCACCGCTTCCCCCCACCAAGAACGCTGGCCCATCATCCACACCAACGGCGACACGCTCTGTGTACTTCGGTCCCGTGCATGGTTGGGCAACGTGCCCGGTGTTCGACCGCAGCCAGCTGTGCGCGGGTGCGCACCTCCCCTCCCCGGCTGTTGTCGAGGGAACCGACTGCACCTGCCTTGTTCCGCCAGGGACCACCGCACAGGTGGACGCAATCGGAAACCTCGTACTGGAGGTGCTTCCTTGGACCCCATAACTCTGTCCGTGCTTGCCAGCGCCCTAACAGGGGTTGCCGAGGAGATGTCGGCAGCTCTGGTGCGCACGGCATACTCGCCGAACATCAAAGAACGCCGGGATTGCTCCTCGGCCGTGTTCGATGACCTGGGCAACATGGTCGCCCAAGCGGAGAACATCCCCGTTCATCTGGGCGCGATGCCCTTCTCCGTGCAGGCGGTTGTCCGTGCATTCGCTAACTGGTCACCCGGCGATGTAGCTCTTGTCAACGACCCCTTTCACGGCGGAGCACACCTTCCCGACATCACCTGTGTTGCCCCAATATTCCATGACGGGCAACCGTTGGCGTATGTCGCTGTGCGCGCACACCATGCGGATGTCGGTGGGATGACCCCGGGGAGCCTTCCTGCTGCCGCCCAGGAGATCTTCCAGGAGGGGCTTGTCATCCCTCCGGTGAAACTCTGGCGCGCCGGAACGCTGGATGAGGACCTCATGGGACTCATCCTGGCCAATGTGCGTACACCCCGAGAGCGGCGCGGCGACCTGCGAGCACAGCTGGCCGCAGTCCACACCGGAACCCGGCGGTTGGAGGAGCTCGTTCACCGCCACGGTGCGTGCGAGATTCTGGAGGGATTCACCGCTCTAATGGACCATGCCGAACGCAGGATGGAGGCTGCCGTGAGCAACCTGCCTCCGGGGTCGTGGGCGTTCACCGACAGCCTTGACGAGGGCACCGAGGTATCCGTACGGTTGTCGCACAGGGACAAGGCGATCTCGGTGGACTTCACAGGTTCCTCCCCCCAGGTCATGGCACCGGTGAACGCACCCCTCGCAGTCACAGCATCAGCCGTGTACTTCGCCCTACGGGCAGCACTGGATCCAGGGCTCCCTCCCAACGCCGGGGCCTGGCGGCCTGTCCACATCGTCGCCCCTCGGGGAACCGTCGTCAACGCACGATGGCCAGCAGCGGTGGGAGGCGGGAACCTCGAGCTATCCCAACGGATCGTCGACGTGATGCTCGGGGCGTTGGCCAAAGCGCTTCCCGAACGCGTCCCCGCAGCCTGCCAGGGGACGATGAACAACCTCACCATCGGCGGCATTGACCCCAAAGATGGTGAGCCGTACACATTCTACGAGACCTTGGGCGGAGGCTTCGGGGGGCGGCCCGATCGAAGGGGCATTGACGGCGTGCACAGCCACATGACGAACACCCTGAACACTCCTGTCGAGGCCCTGGAAGTTGCCTATCCACTCCGCGTCGAACGGTACAGCTTCCGCCAGGGCTCAGGCGGTAGGGGACAGTTCAATGGCGGCGAGGGTCTGCGCCGGGACCTCCGGGTTCTCGACCACACGGCCACCGTATCCCTGCTTGCTGATCGTCGGCAGGGGCAACCCTACGGCGTGGACGGGGGAGAACCCGGTGCCCCAGGCGAAGATTGGCTCCTCCTAGACGACACACCACCGCAGCGTCTCCCCTCCAAGGGTACCGTCTACGTGCCGTCCGGAGGCGTGATCTCCGTGCGCACCCCTGGGGGCGGAGGTCATGGCAAGCCGTCAGGCGGGAGCGCGCGCACCGACGAGGTAAGCGGTGAACCCCACCATCCGCTCTGAGGGCCGTACGCCCTCACGTTGACGCACCAATACCCGACGCTCAAACAGCTCCACGATCTCCGTCCTGGAGAACCCTTCAGCTTCCAAGGTCTCGACCGCCCGCTTCAGCTGTTCGGCGGTGGGCACGATAAGCGCCAATGGGGCGCCGGGGGCAAGCGCAGCACGTGCCGCCTCAATCGCCTCCCACGGCTCCGGAAGGTCGAGGAACGCTGCGTCCACATCACTCACCGGGAAGGGCTCTCCCGCGCTCAGCACACGTCCCTCCACCCGATCGGCCATCCCGGCACGGGCCACGTTGTACATGGCGTTCTCCAGGAATTCCTCGCGCCGGTCAAACGTGTATACCCGACCTTCCGGTCCTACGAACTGCCCCAGCAACAGTGTGAACGCCCCTGAACCGGTCCCCATCTCCAGAACACGGATGCCAGGCCGCAGATCAAGGGCGATGACCAACCATCCAGCGTCCTTCGGGTAGACGATCTGTGTCCGCCGGCGGACCTTGAACATGCGCTCGCCGATTCGAGGGCGCAGCGCCAAGAAGCGCGCACCGATGTTGGTGACGACCTCGCTGCCGGGTGGACTTCCCACAAGATCCTCATGCTCAACGATCCCCCGACTGCTGTGCAGACGTCCTCCCGCTTCCAGCGCCACCAGATAGGTCCGCTCCTTCCCAACTTCGCACAGAAGCACATCGTCTCCATAGTTAAACAACCTCGACATCCGGGGAACCTCCCTTTCGTCCGGCAAGCCAGCCCGACAAAGAGCCCGCGGCCAACCGCGCTCGATGCCTGCTCAACGGTCCACCATCATAACCCGTGCCGACGGTCATGGAGATACTGGAGCGATGCCCCGGTTCGTGGAACTGGAGCGCAGGCATCGCTAACATGAGCCATGGCCAGTACACCGAACGTACACGTTAAACTGCTGATGATCACACCGGATGCGGTGGGGCACATCGCCCGCTGTGCGCGCGTCAGCCACCGCAGCGAAGCGGACTCCGGGCCGGAGGCGGATGCGGCGCTTGTCCGCAAGCTCATTCGATGGGGGCATCTGTCGGTCCTGGAGTTCGCCCATGCCACGTTCCTGATCGAGGGTCTGTCCCGCGCCTGTGCTAACCAGCTGACCCGACACAGGCTGGCCAGTTTCGTACAGGAGTCCCAGCGGTATGTGGACGTCCGCGATCGACCGATCGTACTGCCGGAAACCCTCGCCAACGGCCCATGGCGCGAGGATGTTGAGGGGCTCTACGACAACGCACAATCCCTGTACGAGCGTCTCGTGGCTGACGGCATCCCCAAGGAGGACGCGCGCTATGTGCTTCCCATCGGTGCCGAGACACAACTCGTGATGGACGTGAACTTCCGTGAGGCACGACACATCATCTCTCTTCGTGGCACACAACACGCGCAGTGGGAGATCCGTGCTTTGGCACGGGAACTCCTCCACAAGCTGACGGATGCTGCACCAGCCGTCTTCGAAGACCTGGAGGTAACATCATGAGCTACTCCATCCTCTCCGACCAGGAGATCGCAGCCCTATGCAGAACATCCCCCCCGATGCTGGACCCGTTCGTCGCTCGACAGGAAGGGAAGCCTTCTTGGGGTCTGGGAAGCTTCGGGTACGACCTGCGCCTTGGCGGGAGGTTCCTCGTCCCCCTGGGCGGGGTCAACGCTGTACTCGATCCGGTTGACTTTCCTCGCAGCCACTTCCGAGAGGTCGAGGCCGAACAGATCTTCGAGCTGGCACCCAACGCCCAGGTGCTCGCCGAGTCGATGGAAACCTTCCACATGCCCGAAGATGTCATGGGCGTGTGTTGGGGCAAGAGCTCCTACGCCCGCTGCGGTCTTCTCTGCAACGTAACGCCGTTGGAGCCCATGTGGCGTGGGAGGCTGACGCTGGAACTGGCGAACCTCTCTCCCCTCCCCATCCGGCTGCATGTCGGTCAGGGGATCGCTCAGGTGGTGTTCTTCCGCGGCGCACGTCCCGGGCGGACCTACGGGGAGAAGGAGGCCGGAGGCGGCTACCAAGATCAGCCTGGCGTCACGCTCCCCTACTGACGTCCACGGCGCAGAAACGAGAGGTCAACCATGTCGCGGTAGCCTTCTGTCAGGGCCTCCACCACGTCGGGAGGAAGGCCCTCCCGACGTAGACGCCGCCGGAAGCGCACGGTGGACCTCCGCCTGCGCCACAGAAACGAGAGTGCCGTTCCTGCCAGCGCCCTACCCAGGCGTACGAAGGCCCATACCGTACGCAGCACGCTCAATCCTCGCTCTCCGCCGTCTCCTTATCCCGACTGCGCTCCCCCCCAAGGTTGAGATC
>PUMK01000272.1 GCA_003551325.1 Candidatus Acetothermia bacterium
AACTCCGGGCTGTACTGCCTCTTACCATTGCTCTTCACTGCTACTCCCCCTTACTCAGGGAGAGGATACACCTGCCCTCCCGTTAGCGCTCCCGGTGGGTCCGCGGGAGGGGCGCACCCCCGCTGCTGACGCGGTAGAGGGCGCTGACGTGGTACGGTAGGTCGGGAGGTGGGTGATGGGGCACTCGATGCGAGTTGCTCTGGCAGCACTGGCGCTATTGGCAACGTATGGCCTCGGGCTGTCAGCACAGCTCTGCACGGTCTTCGTGAGGCCGGGGAGTCCACTCGGAGTCATGCTGATGCGCTAGAGAGGGGGGGGCTTAGATGAGTGTGTCGAAGATGATCTTGTGTCTGTTAAGCTTGCTCAGCGCAGGGCATGCACTAGCCGGCAACGCTGACCTCGGCAACCCGATGCCGCCTGAGGGACCGGTACCGGAAGTACATGCTGAGGCACTCGAACTGGTCACCCCGGTGTTCCGCCCCCATTTTGACCCCCCTGTGGAGGTGGGTCATCCCCCTTTCGACAAGATCCCACCAATGCCAATGCCTGAACCTCCAGAAGACCCACAGGAATGCTTGCCATGCGTCCCCGGAGTACCGGTGATCCACGACCTGAGCGCGCGAGAAACCTACATGCTACCGTCGCCCAGTTGGGATGGGGTGAGTCTATCTATGCCGCAGGCTACAAGTGGCTATGCTGGGGCAGACGGAAGGGTAGATCATCACGATCCGCCGCTCACGCCTCTTGCGTTCAAAGATATGTCACGGGTGTCCAATGTGTGGGCTTCTCCTTGGAGGAGGAATGCAGTCCTTGTGATAAGGTTCCCAAGTGGCGAGTTTGTGCAGTGTTCAGGGACCATGATCGACGCAGCCACAGCTTTGACTGCAGGTCACTGCATCTATAGCCATAGCTCCGGTGGATGGGCAACGGATGTGTGGGTCTACCCTGGTTGGGACGGAAGAGGCTACAACATAGAGCACGACCTTGCAGAGTACTACGGTATGGGCAGAGGGGTCAGACTTGCTTCCTGGACAACCTGGACCCAACAACAAAACTTCGACGGTGACGTTGGTGTGGTCTCCTTGGACCGAGCGGTAGGAATGATAACTGGCTGGTTTGGAAACGCTTGGGACGGCAGCTTCACATGGATCCGCAATCAAACCTACAACAACGCAAGCTACCCGGCTGAGTACTGCGGGGTTTCTGGACTGCATACTGGCCGGGATATGTACTATTGGTACGGACGATTCGACAGTTCCACGGGGCCGGACGACCGACAGCTCATACTCCACACGACTGGCGGCTGCTTCAACGCTGGCTGGGGAGGCATGAGCGGAAGCGGAGCTTACTACATAAGCGATGGTAAGCGTTACGTCCATGCACTCGCTTCCACATCAAACCGTTCGACCAGAAGCTGGTACGTCAAGATGTGGGGCGAATGGGCAACCTATATGAACAACACCTTTATCCCTGTCTATGGGCGCGGGAGCATGTTTGACCTCCAAGCACTTCAGATGATCGTTTCTCCGACCAGCGTCCCAGCGGGTGGTACGATTACTAGTTCTAGCCACCTGGCCACGAATGCGACAAACGCAAGCAGAAGCGGGACCTGGACGTTTCGGATCTACCTCTCTACCAGCCCCACCATCACGCCGCACGACACCCTGTTGGGTGTCCGTTCCTGGAGCGAGAGCTTCGCCGCCATGAGCGCCTATCGGGTCTACAGTGGCTCTCTGACCATTCCAGCGAATACGCCACCTGGGGAGTACTGGATCGGTGTTATCTACGATTCCGGCACCGACAGCAACCCTTCTAATAACGACACCAGTGGCTGGGATGCCGCTCCGATCACAGTGACCGTCCCAGCTAGAGGCTCGTTGCGGGTGACGATCGAGCCGGGGGAGGCGCGCAATGCGGGAGCGCGGTGGCGGCTCACCAGCGGCCCGGACACCAGTTGGAAGATGAGCGGCACTACCTTGACTGACATCCCAACAGGCACATACACGGTCACATTCAGCGATATCTCCGGATGGACCAGGCCAGCGAACACCAACGTGACGATTTTCCAAGACCATACGACCACGATCAGCAGGACCTACACGAGACACACTGGAGCAGTCAGGGTGTACACTGCCCCATCTCCGGCAAACGATGCCGGAGCTAGGTGGCGGCTCACCAGCGGCCCAGACACAAGCTGGAAGACCCGCGGCGAGACGGTAAGTGACATTCCTGTGGGGACATACACGATCACCTTCCGCTCTATCCCTGGATGGATCAAACCTGTCGATTTCGATGTTGAGATTGTCAAGGACCAGACAAGAGCCTTTTTCAGGAGTTACCTCTATATGTTGCCCAGTGCGTTCCAAGTCCGCCGCGAGACGGGCGACGTGCTCACTCCGGGGGCGTTCTACGGATCAGGAACGCACGTGGGCGGCGCCGACCTCGCCGAGTGGGTGGCAGTGAGCGAACCGGTCAAGCCCGGCCACGTCCTGGAGATCGACCCGACAGCTTCCAACACGTACCGCCTGGCGCGCGGGCCTTGCAGCCCAACCGTCGCGGGCGTGGTCTCCACACAGCCAGGGATGATTCTCGGTCACACAGCCGACACCGAAGGCCAAGCCTTGCTTGCGCTCCTCGGCGTCGTCCCGGTCAAGGTGACCGACGAAGGCGGCCCCATCGCCACCGGAGACCTGCTTGTTGTCTCCTCCACCCCTGGCCACGCCATGCGCTGGGATCCAGACTCGGTGGAGATATGCGGCCTCGTGGGCAAGGCCCTGGAGCCTCACGAGGAAGGCGAGAGCATAATCGAGGTGCTGCTGACGCGGTAGCGACGTGAACTGGCGCGAGACCACCGAGGTCAAACATCGGGCGACGCTCAAGGTAGCCCAACACAAGCATCCCGGCTCGGTCGCCGTGCTGGCGTTCAGCGATCGTTTTCTGTGAACGCCCCATGCTGGTCCAGCTTCCCCTGTTCCCTGAGCTTGTGGGTCCAAGGTGGTTGGATGCCCACGCAAGCTTGGCGCAAGACGGCCACCGGGTGGCCTATAAGAAGGTGTCAAGTCTTCGTGTAGTCGCTCCGATGTGTGAGCATATAGCTGCACTCACATACAGTCTACGGCGATTCTGGCAAAGCCATTTCACGAATTTTTCACGTTTCTTTGACGCTCGGGGTCTAGTGTGGCCCAAGGAGGGCCAAGGGGGCCTAGAGGAACGACAACAAGCGTCATTCGTCGTGCGCATGTGGACCGAGGGCGCCAGCCCAGATGGAGACATCCTCTGGCGCGGGGTCGTCGAGCACATCCAGGGCGGTGAGCACCAGGCCTTCCAGGACCTGGGACGAGCGCTACGGTTCATCGAACAGCGGACGGATGAAGGCAGAACACGGGTAACTGAAAGGAGGCGGAGATGAGGCGCAAGGCATGGGTGGGAACTTTGGTATTGGCGCTGGTTGGGGTGTGCGTAGGGGCCCACATGGCATGTGCGGCGGAACTCGTGTTTCGGGTGGAGCGGGTGACGGGCGATCTTTGGGCCAAAGGATGGATCGAAACGTCCACGGGGTTCAAGTTCCCCGATGGGACAACGATGACAACGGCTGCCCTTGGTAACGGTAACGGCTGGTCCCTCACCGGCAACAGCGGGACGAACCCAGACACCCACTTCCTCGGGACCACCGACAACGTGCCGTTCGAGATCCGGGTGAACAACGTGCGGGCGCTGAGGATCGTGCCACGTGCCGACAGTCCCATGATCATCGGGGGTTGGCATGGCAACACAGTGGTCTTCCCTACTAACTCCGGTGCGACGATCGGCGGTGGTGGTCGTGAAGACTACCCCAACGTGGTCGCCGCCGCCTACGGTACAGTGAGTGGGGGCGTGGGAAACAGTGTCGGCATGGTGGCCGTGGGCGGCACGGTGGCCGGAGGCGCGGAAAACACCGCCAGCCGCATGTACTCCACGGTTAGCGGGGGCTTGCTGAACACCGCCGGAGGCGACCACGCCACGGTGGGCGGGGGCGAGCGCAACACCGCCAGCGGATCCCGGAGTACGGTGGGCGGAGGCGAGCGCAACACCGCCAGCGACGGCTACGCCACGGTGGGCGGGGGCGAGCGCAACACCGCCAGCGGATCCCGGAGTACGGTGGGGGGGGGCGTGTGGAACACCGCCAGCGGCCAGGAAGCCACGGTGGGCGGGGGCAACAGCAACGTCGCCAGCGGTCGGGCCGCCACGGTGGCCGGGGGCGGGTGGAACACCGCTGCAGGCGACTGGAGCTTCGTCGTTGGGCGCAGTGCCAAGAACACGAACGAGTGGCACAACGGCGTGTTCATGTTCGCCGACTCCACCGTCCACAGCGCCGATTTCTCGTCCACCGCCGCCAACCAGTTCAGCGTGCGGGCTTCGGGCGGCTATCGACTGTTCTCCAACGCTGCCCTGACCTCCGGGATGACCATGGCCGCCGGGGCAAACTCTTGGTCCGGCGTCTCTGACCGCAACGTCAAGGCCAACTTCACGGGCGTCGACACGGTCAAGCTCCTCGATGCGCTTAAGGGTATGCCCGTCACTACCTGGAACCTCCAGGCCCAACCCGAGGAGATCCGCCACATCGGCCCCGTAGCCCAGGACTTCAACACGAGCTTTGGCTACCTCTTTGGCGAGGTGGAAAGTCCGCTGCACATCAACACGATGGACGCCGTGGGCGTGTCGCTGGCTGCATCACAGGGCCTCTACACGCTCGTTCAGGAGCAGGCGGGGGAGATCGCCCAGCTCACGGAGGAGAACGCACAGCAGGCTGCGGAGATCGAGGACCTGCGGGCACGACTTGAGGCCCTGGAGAAGCTGGTCCAGGGAGGCGAGTAGGAAAGGACAACCGACTGGCTGGGCAGGCGCGCCTGAGGAGGGTGAAGCCTGCCCGGCTGGTTTAGCTTCCCTTGTTCCCCTAGCTTGTGCGTCCGGCCTGTTGGACTGCGTGGGAGGTGCGGTAGTCCCCCGCAACGCGGCAGTTCGGAAGACCACGAACTCCAACTCCAACAGCACTCCAGCGATTCCGGCAAAGCCATTTCACGAATTTTTCACGTTTCTTTGACGCTCGGGGTCTAGGCTGGCCCATGGTGGGCCAAGTGGACACCAGCAGGATTTGCCAGGCGCCGTTGTCGGGAACCCGTTGTTTTGCGTGCTGTTCCCCCTTGTCGACTCGTCTCATTCGCGCCTCAGAGCTATCTCCACACCGCAGCTGGATGCAACAACAACGGGCGAAGATGCGGAAAGCCGTAAGCGGACAAATGAAGGCGGAACACAAGTAAGCCAAAGGAGGCGGAGATGGGACGCAAGACATGGGTGGGAACTTTGGTATTGACGCTGGTTGGGGTGTGCGTAGGGGCCCACATGGCATGTGCGGCGGAGATGGTGTTTCGAGTGGAGCGGGTGACGGGCGATCTATGGGCCAAGGGATGGATCGAGACGGCTACGGGCTTCAAGTTCCCCGATGGGACAACGATGACCACGGCTGCCCTTGGTAACGGTAACGGATGGTCCCTCACCGGGAACAGCGGGACGAACCCAGACACCCACTTCCTCGGAACCACCGACGACGTGGCGTTCGAGATCCGAACGAACAACAAGCGGGTGTTCAGGATAGGCACCCCTTTCGGACACGGCTTTTCCTTCGGGCATGACGCCAACGCCAAATATTACGGCTCGTTTGTCTTTGCAGATGAAAGCGGATGGGGAGACTTCAACTCTGTTACACATAACGAGTTCGCCATTCGCGCCGCCGGCGGTCTGCGCCTCCATGCGCCGTATGAAACATACCCCTATCTCAACGCGGTTCAGTTCCGTCTTGAGTACCCCCATGGCCATTGGACATGGAGCGCCAATACTGATGGCCATATGAGTTGCCCCTGGGAGGACCCTATAGCTGGAGAACATCGGCTTACACTAGAAACCCGCCATGCGCCTTGGACAACATCCGTTCCTGTTCTGTCCTTCGTACACAGAGGGGATCCGGTCATTGATGATTTTCGGTGGACCGAAGTGTATTTCGAGGGATGGGTGGAGGCTTGGGCCTTCTACACCTCCAGTGACCGCAGCATCAAGGCCAACTTCGCGGGCGTCGACACGGTCCAGCTCCTCGACGCGCTTGCGGGTATGCCCGTCACCACCTGGAACCTCCAGGCCCAATCCGAAGAGGTCCGCCACATCGGGCCCGTAGCCCAGGACTTCAACGCGAGCTTTGGGTACCTCTTCGGCGAGGTGGAGAGAGAGCTTCACATCAACACCATGGACGCCGTGGGCGTGTCGCTCGCCGCCTCGCAGGGCCTCTACACGCTCGTTCAGCAGCAGGCGGGGGAGATAACTCAGCTCACTGCGGAGAACGCACAGCAGACAGGGCAGATCGCACAGCAAGCAGAGGAGATCGAAGACCTACGTGCACGGTTGGAGGCCCTGGAGAAGCTGGTCCAGGGAAGCGAGTAGGACAGGCTGATCAGCTGGCTGGGCAGGCGCGCCTGAGGAGGGTGAGACCTGCCTGGCTGGTTCAACGTCCCTTGTTCCCCGCTTGGCTAGACGCACGGGGCGCTGCTGAGGCCGCTGGTCGGCCGGATGGAGGTGAGCGCGCAGCCCAACCCGCGCCCTGAGAAATCGCGCAGTTGCCCATGCCACACAAACTACAGCGATCGCGATGGCGCCATTTCACAAAAATTTCACGTTTCTTTGACGCTCGGGGTCTAGTGTGGTCCAAGGAGGGGCACATGGCCCCAGACGA
>PUMK01000232.1 GCA_003551325.1 Candidatus Acetothermia bacterium
CTGCCCCAAGCCTGGAAGGGCAAGGGATGCAAGACCATAGAGCATGGGCTCGCGCGGAGCCTCCGCTGCCGAAGCCTGGATGCACGTCGCTGCCAACAGCAGAGCCACCAGCAACATAGACGTTCTGCGCATGTCGATCACCTCCTTAGAGCCGTACAACGCTCCGATCATCCGTAATCGTCTAGCTCAGAACCTTACGGATGCGCGGCAGCGCCCAATCCAGTTCATCCTTGGTGATGACGAGCGGAGGGGCAAACCGCACGACATTGTCGTGGGTCTCTTTGCACAGGATGCCCTCGTCCTTGAGTGCCTCACAGTACGGCCTGGCCTTACGCGTGAGTTCAACGCCGATGAACAGACCTCTTCCACGCACTTCCCGGATCAGGGTACTCGTCATCTCCTGAAGGGCCTGCTTCATGTAGGTACCGAGCTTGAGGGAGTTCTCGACCATGTTGCCCTCCTCGAGGGCGTCGATCGCAGCGATGGCGCACGCGGAAGCAAGCGGGTTGCCGCCAAACGTGGACCCATGGGAACCCGGGTCGAAGAGGTCAAGGAGCGCTCGATTCGCCACCACCGCCGACACCGGCATGAGACCTCCGCTAAGCGCCTTGCCCAAAATGTACACATCGGGCTTCACAGCCTCCCAGTCACAGCAGAACAGCTTGCCTGTCCTTCCAAACCCGGTCTGGATCTCGTCAGCCAGAAAGAGCACGTTGCGCTCCTGGCAGATCGCATACGCCTCCTTCAGGTAACCCTCGGGCGGTACGACCACCCCACCTTCACCCTGGATCGGCTCCACAAGGAACCCGGCCGTGTGGGGCGTAATCGCTTCCTCCAGGGCACGGCTGTCCCCGTAGGGAACCAGCGTGAAGCCAGGGGTCAGGGGGCCGAAGCCCCTCTTGTACGCCGCCTCGGAGGAGAAAGAGATCGCGGTGATCGTCCTGCCGGCGAAGTTGCCGTTGCACGCGATGAGCTCCGCCTGGTCCTCTGGAACACCCTTCACCTCGTAGGCCCACCTGCGCGCACACTTGATGGCTGTCTCCACAGCCTCAGCGCCGCTGTTCATGATCAGTGCGCGGTCCTTGCCGGTGAGCAAGGCCAGTTTCTGGCATAGAGGCCCGAGTGTCGTGTTGTGGAATGCCCGTGAGGTCAAGGTGACCAGATCCAGCTGGCGTTTCGCTGCCTCGATGATCCTCGGGTGGCGATGCCCTTGGTTGAGGGCGGAATAGGCGCTGAGCATGTCCATATAGCGATTGCCCTCCGGATCCTCAACCCAGACGCCCTCCGCCCGGGCGACGACGATCGGCAGAGGAAGGTAGTTGGGGGCACAGTACCGTTCCGTTACCTCCAGAGTCTCCTTCGTCGACACGTTGAGCACCTCTCCTTTCTGTGCGTACGCTTGCGGAGCATCAGGCTCCTGTGACGACAGGCCGGTCCTCGTACACAGGGGGCAAGGCCGGCCCGACATGGGTAGTGTATGCGGACGTTAACTGATGTGTGCGCGCACTGCAAGGGGAATCTGGGAAACATGGGGTGACGGAATGCGCCCGTTCTCAAGGAGGAGACAGAACAGACTGGGGTGGCGATGACCCTGCTCTTGGATGGTACACTTGTGGACGATTGGGTCACCCTGCGTGCCCGCGAGGTGACGCGGAACAGTGCACGAAATGCCGCTTAGGCGACAGAAGTGTGTACGGAATCGTGGCACACTGGACCACGAAGCTGACGACTTGTCATGGAGGAGTGTGAACGTGATGCATGACCAACCGACTGTGAAGGTTCGACCTGCTGAAGCACCGCGGACCGGCGAATGGGTTGTAGAGTGGCGGAGCCCCCTCATCGCGGGACCCTCGTACCTGTATTTCCCCACCGAGGCAAAGGCCCACGAAGCAGTGACCCGCATTCTTGAGGATGACCGAGGCCCGATGCAGTCGCTGGAGGAGACCCCCACCGCAGAACCCCCGACGCAGCCGTCTGTGATGGAGGAGATCCTCCACTGGGGGCGCCGTCTCCTGCAGGAACTGCCGGCCGACGTGTCCGAAGAGGCTGCGCGTAGGTTCAAGGGAGCACTGGAACGTCTGGAGGAGGAAGGCGGGATCTGAACTGTGAATGGATCTCGGGAAGATCGAGCACTGCCGCCGTCCGCCGTCAGGGAGGGCGGCATGAGCTGTAGGCCAACGCGTGAGCAACAGGCGATTGTGGAATCCGGCGGACGGGTGATCACGATCAACGCCCGGGCGGGTACTGGGAAGACGACCACCCTGCACATGATCGCCGAGCGCTCCACGGGCTCGCGTGCCCTGTACCTCGTGTTCAACAAACGCGCGCAACTCCGTGCGCAGGCAGTCTTCCCTCCTCATGTGGACGTGCGGACAGTGCACTCACTGGCCTTCGGCAGTGCTCGCCGCGGTCAACGCTGGCGGCTGGGTCCCGACCTTGGGCCGGCCGCCTTCCTGATGGCTTACGCGGACATGCCTGAAGAACAACACGACCTTGCAGGACTATCCCATTCCTTCCTTGGCTACTTCATGGCTGCGCCTCATCCACGCGTTGAAGAAGCCCTGCAGCCGTTCTCCGAACTGTGGCTCACGGACACGCAACGCAGCATCTTCAGCCGCCACGAAGAGCGGATTGCCGACGCCTGCCGGGGCCTACTCACAGCATGGTATCAAGGTACCATGGAGTGCCCCCACGATTTCTATTTGAAGCTCGCCCATCGGACCGGGAGCCTGCAACGAAAACTGGCGTCGTACGAACTTGTACTCGTCGACGAAGGCCAGGACCTATCGGAGATCATGCTCGACCTGTTGCGGCACTGTGCGGGCCGCGTGGTTCTCGTCGGTGATTCTCACCAAGGGATCTACGGTTTTCGCTTTGCCGTAGATGCCACCCAACAGCTTCCCGCCGACGCCACGCACGAACTCACCTCGAGTTTCCGGTTTGGCCGAGACCTTGCGGAACTCGCCTCCCTCTACGTCCAGGAGAGCAAAGGCCTCAAGGGCTTCCGCATTCGAGGCTCCAAGGATCGGACCACGAGCGTTCAGCTGTACAGCAACCTGCGGTCGAAGAGCGCTCCCATCGGGGGTGCAATGCTTGCCCGGACAAACCTCAGCCTGTTCGAGGGGGCACTGCGGCTTCACAGCGAAGGCCACCCGCTTCGCTTTGAACGGGAGGTGACCCCCCTCATGGGACGCGTACGCGATGTTCTCCGTCTGTCGAAAGGGCGGCAAGGAGCCGTCAGCGATCCGTTCATCGCTTCGTTCGGATCCCTCGCCCATCTGGAGTCGTATGCCGACCGCATGCGCGATGGCTACCTGTTGTCGCTGGTAAGCATCGTCAAGCGCCACGGCGATGGCCTGGAGAACAGCCTGCACAAGCTGCGCAGACACTTCGAGAAATCCGAAGGTCTCCCCCACAACCGAGTCATCACACTATCCACCGTCCACGCCGCAAAGGGAGATGAGTATCCGACCGTTGCGCTGCACGAGGATATCCCCACCAGGCTGGAACAGACGCTTGCTGAGGAGGGAACATCACGCGATAGGGCTGAGGAGATCAACGTCAGTTACGTTGCCTTCACCCGCGCGCAACGGAAGCTTCTCATCCCCGAGTCGTTCGCCGGGCTACTCTCCTCCCGCTGGGGACAGCACCTGCGGGCCCTGGGGACACGACCGAGGAGGGGCCGGCGTTTGTCCACGCGCGCTTTCCGGGTGGGCGATCGTGTCCAGACACGGAACGGCACGGGCGTGGTTCGGAAGGTCTCCGCTGATGGCCGACAAGTACAGGTTGCCCTTGAGGACCAGGATCTCCTGCTCACCGAGCGCCGTGAAGAGCTGCAGCATGCACCGAGCATGGCACCGGACAGTGCGTCGACGAGCAGCTAGAACGGCCAGATGATGGGAATCAAGAAGAGCTGAAGCCCGTACGTCAGCAGGTTGAACAGCCCTCCAAGCAGGAGGTAATCCCCGAACCGGTAACCGACAAACAACACCATCGTGTTCGGTGGGGTGGCGATGGGGGTAGCGAAGGCCGCTGCACAGGTGGTGGCCAGTGCCATCAACACTGGATACGGCGAGATCCCCACCTGTTGACACATGGAAAGGGCCACAGGTGCCAGTACGGCTGCCGCTGCGGTGTTGCTCATCACCTGGGTCAGGAGCATCCCTAACCCAGAGATCATCGCTAGCACAAGCAGAGGGCTGGGCGAAGACCCGAGCAACCGGAGAGCACCCTCGGCCATGAGGCTGCCGGCACCGCTCACATGGAGGCCGGCCGCAAGCCCTATTGAGCCCGCCAAGAGGAAGACCGTGTTCCAATCGATCCTTCGGTAGACCTGCTCCACGGTGACGCAGCCGGACAGCAGCACCAGCAACGCACCCAGCAACGCTACGAGGTGGGGGGGAAGGACGCCAACCGAGAAGAGCGCCACACACAGAACAAGGACAAGCGTCGCGATGAGCTTCTTGGAGAGCCGCGCATCGCCTTGGCCTTCCTCTTCATAGGTGGCTGATGCGGGCCGCGGGCCACGGTTGGCGAACATGCGCTGGGTGACCGGGTAGGCGAAGACCAGCGTGTACAAGAAGAGCGCTAGGAGGATGGGGAGACCGATCCACGCAAACTCGAAAAAACCAAACGGGCTGAGTTCAGCACCCACAAGCACATCCTGAACGATGAGGGGGGGCGGGGAACCGACCAACGACAACATGCCTCCGGCACTGCTGGCGAACGCAAGGGGCATCAGCAGGTGGCGGGCGCGCAACCGGCGACCCATGGTGCTGGTCGTCATTCCCATGATGATGGGAATGAAGACCGCGATCGAAGCCGAGTTGCTGAGAAAGGCCGACAACGGGGCGATGATGATCATCGATGCCACCATAACCGCACGCTCGTTCCGCCCCACAACGGCCAGCATGCCGCGGCCAATGCTCCCGGCCACGCCGGTATCGAACATCGCAACGCCTACGACCATCATCCCCGCGATGAGGAACACCATCTCCGAGGCGAACCCGGAGAAGGCGACGGAGAAGTCGACGGTACCCATCACCGCCAACGCGGTACACGCGCCGACAGCAGTGACGGCGAGGGGGACCCGCTCCGTGACGTAGAGCACGATGGCCACGCCCAGTACGATCAGAGCTTGTACCGCCGGATCCATACCTTGCCTCTCTCACCGCCGCGGCCGCAGCTACCGCGGCCGTAGCGTGCCCCACTCAGGGGCAGCTGGAATGGCGTGACCGTACTCGGCAGAGGTCTGCCGCGCAAGCTCGTGCTGCCTCATGCTCTTGGAGACAGGTGTGCGGCAACGACCCACCTACAAGAGCAGACGCTGAGCCGTCTGCGCTACCCGGGCCCCGAGCTTGCTCGCTGACTCCAGCGTATGGGCATCGGGTGCTCCAGCGCACGCCACGCCATAGTGGCCACCGGCTTCCAGGGGATCACCCATCACGACCATCCCGTAGATCAGCATCGCCTGCAGGATTGCCATCAGCGTGGTCTCCTTACCGCCTGTGGGGTGCGCGGAGGTGGCAAACGCCGCTCCGACCTTTCCCTCCATATGCTTCCGCACCTTGAGAAAATCGTCGAACACCTTCTTCAGTTCAGCCGCCGAACCGCCGTAATAGACCGGCGAACCTGCGATCACAGCGTCGCTGTCCCTGAACTCCTCGATCCGGATCTCGTCTGGAGTCTTGAGGAGCACATCGACACCGTC
The DNA here is from genome assembly GCA_003551325.1 of Candidatus Acetothermia bacterium. GTDB lineage: Bacteria > Bipolaricaulota > Bipolaricaulia > Bipolaricaulales > Bipolaricaulaceae > B1SED10-245. The sequence goes on from PUMK01000232.1 coordinate 5,711, forward strand.
CACCTGCGCTGCGCCCTCGGCCACCGCCTGGGCAAGGCGCTTCGTGTTCCCACTCCGTGAGTAGTAGAGCACCAGTAGTTGCATCGCGCACCTCCTTGCGCAGAGCGCCTGCGTACATGCTACCGCATCGGCGAACAGAGGGTCGTGGGGAAGGTCAGACCGCCTCCACCCTCTCTCCACGATCCGTGAACCCGTCCTTGACACGCACCCCGCACACTACGATCGGTTGAATGGCAAGCGAGAGCCCAACCAACCTAACCTCCTAACGTGCGACCACGGGGGCCGCGAAACACGGCCCCCGTTTGGTTGTTGGCGGCACCGATCACGCGGAGCGCTTCCGGCCAAACGAAACGTACATGAGCCAGGAAGACGCAAGATAGGCGCAGCACGTCAAGGCAAACACGGGGGCGAATCCGGGCCCCTCCTGAAGCTGCCCGCTGACCCATGAACTCACCGCCCAGCTGCCTTGCCAGCTCATAATCAGAAGTGCGCTGGCCGCACCCCGCTCTCCTGCCGAGACCTGTTCCATGACAAACGCGAAATAAAGCGGGTTTCCCAGGTTCATGAGCCCCGCCCGGACCAGAAACGCCATGGCAGCCGGGGCGAGCACGGGGGAGACACCCAACAGAACAAGAAACGGTATGGAGATCAACTGCATGACCACCACGGTGCGTACTTTCCCCATCTTCTCGGCAAGCACCGGACCGAGCAGCGTGGCCACACCGACAAACAGCGACTGGCCGGCAAACAGAGCGCCGAGAACGCTATCGGATACCTCAAAACGCACGTTGAAGAAGACGTTCATGAAAGGGATCAGCGCACCGGCCCCCAACCCGACGACCACGTGCGGCGCGATCAGGCGCATCATGGGACGCGACAAGCGAATGCCCTTCGCCAGTTCTGTCCAGGAACGCATACGACGAGCCGGGGTGACGGGAGTGGGCCGATGGGGCTCAAGCCGAAGAAGCGGCAGGGTCGCTGCCATGAAGATGCACGCGCCCACGAGCAAGGTACCCCTGTAAACGGCCGGATCCCCGGAGC
>PUMK01000078.1 GCA_003551325.1 Candidatus Acetothermia bacterium
CCGCCTTCAACGTGTACGCCGCGCGGCTAGGCCTTGCGGACCGGTTCGCAGATGTCCACGATGTGTTTCTTCTCGGGATGCTCGTCGGGATCGTTCAGGTAGAGCTCGTAGCAGAGCCGGCTATCGTCCGGCACGTACCCGTTCTCCGGGATCCACTCACCGACCAATCGATCCCACGCCTCACCGTATTCGTTCACGTCGATCTCCACGTGGGCAACGGCGAACAGCCCTCCTGGGATCTTCATCGTTTCCGCCTCGTCGTCCGGTTGTGTCCCCTCGGGCACGGTGATGCACGCGTCGGCCCGGAGGTCCGCCCGGGCCACGGTTTCCGGGTTGTCGTAGTAGACGGCGAGCACCTCCGTCTTCGGAAACTGGATCAGGCCCTTCGGGGCCCCCCAAGCGAAGACCTTCTCGATCGCCTCGCCGATCTTGTTGTACGGGCCGATGTGCCGGATGCAGGCAACGTTTCGCTCGGGGAGCTGCTTCACCTCAGCTGAGAACTCCATGGTTGGCCTCCTTATGGCGCTGTGTTGAACGCAGGGTAAGCCCTCCAGGGCCCTTGCGCCTTCCCGTATCTTGCGCTTGGGTTGCGGGATCTTGCTCAACGGTTGCCGGATCTTGCGAGTGGCTACAGCGGCCGGATCGGTTCGCAGATCTCGAGGATGTGCTTGTTCTGCGGGTGCGTGCGGGGGTCATTCAGGTACAGCTCATAGCAGGGACGATCGTCCGGCTGGTAACCGGACTCAGGCAGCCAGTCTCTGAACAGGCGATTCCAGGCTTCTCCGTACTGGGTGTCGTCGATCTCCACGTAGGCCGCAGCGTACGTACCTCCGGGAAGCGTCGCGAGACCGATGTCGCGGTTGACCTTGGTCCCTTCCGGAACCGTGATGCAGGCGTCCGACCGGAGCTTGGCCACCGGTGTCACGTCCGGATTGTCATGGTAGATGGCGATCATGCGTGTGTCCTCTCGGAAGAGCCCCCGAGGACCAGCCCAGCGCGTGAGTCGGCCGAAGGCGGTCCCGATTTTGCTGTAGTTTCCGACGTGCCGGATGTAAGCGACATGACGCTGCGGCTCCTCTCGAACCTGGACCCGGAAGACCATCGCCGTTCGCTGCGCGTGATGCGTCTGCAGCGCATAGCCGTGGTCGGTGAGTTCCCGTCGGAATCGGTCCAACGACGCTCGTCCACCTGCGCGGAACTGCGACGCCGAAGCTCCGAAGTGGGTTCGGAACTCCCGAGCAAACATCGAGGGCGATGAATAGCCACAAGCCATGGCGATCTCCGTGATCGTCATCGCCGGGCTGTGGATGAGCATCCCGGCTGCCTTCTGGGCTCGGTGCCGGCGAACGAACTCATTCACCGTCTCCCCGACGATCGACTTGAAGGTTCGATGGAAGTGATAGGGGGAGAAGTTGGCAGCGTGGGCGATCGTTTCCAGCCGAAGATCGCCGTTCAGATTCTCCCGGACGTAGTCGATCGCTCGGTTGATTCGACCGACGTACTCGCTACGTTTCAGTTCCCCTGCATCCGACATGATGCAAGTCCCACCTCTCTGGGGGTTCCACAGCCCGAAACAGTTGCCTGAGCCGAGAACTCCCATCTGCCTCGGCCCTCATGCCCCCGCAGTTTCCTTGATGCGCCTGGCAAAGCCAGTGTAGTGGTCATGGCCACTGCGGACCAGCCTGCATGTGTTCGGCTCTGCCCGTGGGCAGGACGTCCCCTCCACCGCCGTCCTACAATTCGTCCTGCCTGTAGTCGGGTGTACAGTATCATGGCACGGTCAGGCGGCCCAATGTGAAGACAGACGGGAGGATAGATTAGGAGGGGGTGAGGCTCGGCCGCCACGGTTCTCTAGCAGCAGAGCCAAAAAGGAGAGGCACAAGATGAAGGTAAACGAGCACTTCAGTTGTGTCGAGTTCCCCTGCGCCGACGTCCGCCACGAGTGCTACGTTGTCCCACCCATCGAGGTAACCCCCAACAAGGTATCGGTCGTGTTGATATCGCAAGCTGCCCCATCCGATTCCGGCGATTATTACTACGCGGAAGGCAACCCGCTGTTCGAGCAGACCACAGTGCAAACATTCCGCCATGCAGGCGGGGCCGAGCTTCTTCATCGAAAAGAGCAAGCGGACGATGATCGCGGAGGATATCGCCGCGGCACTAGCGCTGGTGCGGTAGCGTTTCTTGCTGTGCTACCCAAGCCCCCTCTTCCCGTCCGGCGTTTGCGCAAGGTAGCTAGGAGGAGCTACCGTGACGGACAAGCAGAAGGAGGTGCGGTGACGGACATGCTGGCCAGCCTCCGGGCGATCGAGTCCCGGATCGAGGGCGCCTTGTGGGAGGACGAAGTGTTTGAGAGGCCGGAGCGCGCGCTCGGGGTCTACGAGGACGCCCGGCAAGAGGACCCAAAAGCAGACTATATAGGGATTGCTCCGGACAAGCTTCCGTATTGAATACACCAGGTAGTGTCCACAACCGTGGTTGCGGAGTGGAGGAGCGAGTAACTCTCCTCTTGAACGGCGCGCTGCGCGCTCTTACCGTGGCCTTACCGAGCGCTCGGCCGCGCCTGCCTTCCTCGCCCGCAGGGTGAACATGAGCGGCACCATGCCCCCGTATTGCGGCAAGCGATACCAGCGGCCGTCCTCGGAGGTCATGCTCGGGTAGCGCCGGAAGAAGAGCCGGTCGTACTCGTTGTAGAGCTCGAGCTGCATCCCCGCTCTCATCAGCGCGCTGAGGATCTCGCCCGTGCCCCATACCCACTCGTGCGAGGGGTGGCCCAGCCTGTGGTCCGGATCGGCGTAGTCCGGTCCCCCCGCTTCGAACCGCATCGGCTCAGGTAGGTGGAAATATGGATACACGAACGATAGAACCCCGGGCGACTCTTCTTCGAGAGCGTTCAGGATAGGATGGGACTCCATCATGTAGAAGACGCCATCGGGGACCAAGAAGTCGGCGATCAGTTGTCCCCACGCGTCGAGGTCACGCAACCAGCACAGCACACCGCGCGAGGTGTACACGATGTCAAACCGCTCGCTGAGGACCGTTCGCAGGTCGTAGACGCTGGTCTCGACGAAGCGTGCCTCGAGCCCAAGTTCGTCCCGCAAGCGCTCCGCACAGGCGATCGCCACGGGGGAGAAGTCAACGCCGGTTACGATGGCACCGTGGCGCGCCCAGGCCAGCGTGTCCGTGCCGATATGGCATTGGAGGTGCAGAAGCCTCTTCCCTCGGACATCGCCGATCTCACGGAGTTCGATCTCGTCGAGGATCTCCCGCCCCTGGCGGAGAAGGTCGACTTCCGGATAGGCTCCCATGTGCACGCGGGCCATCTCGTTCCACAGGCCACGGTTTGATTCCTCGGCGCTCCTATGCTTGTCCTGCGTGGACATCGCTCATCTCCTTGCCCTTCATCTGACCGGCGCACATTCCCTTGACCTTCACAATAAGTTGTGCGGCCTCCCACCACGACAACCACGGCCCGAGTGCGCGCTCGCGGGGGACAGGTCCGACAAACACAATGCTACTCTGGCCTACGCATGCGGCAAGGGTCAACTCGATTCTCCCCGCTCAGCTTTCCCAGCGGAGCTGGCGGCACACCATCCCGGACCAGCTTCCACGGACGACCTTGAGCCAGGCTACAAGAACTCTCCTCGGACCGCGTGGAAGATCGACCTCACTTCTCTAGCAAGGACGTCCTGGTCGGCCTTGGTGGGTGGTGCCTTGGCGCGCTTGAAGGGCGAGATGTCTGCGTCATCGGCAGCGGCGACACCGGAGCTGAGGACCGTGCGGGCTGGCGCGTGAACCCGCTGGCGGGGCTCCCGGCGTGGTTGGTGATCTGCGCGGAGAGAGCCTGAGGCGGACCGCGGGCTCTTTGCTCGTCCCTGAACGAGTCCCGGTCTGCCCATCCTCACTCTTAGGATCGTTTCAGATGCTTCCTCATCACCAACTGCCGGGGCGTTTCGTGATGCACGGTAAAACCGCTTTGCTTGTACAACTCGACCGGCCCCATGTAATCCTCCGCCTCATTGGCGAATGCCTGGTTCGGATACGCCTCCACACAATCAAATCCGTCTTGGGCCGCGTCTTGACAGACACGCTCCAGCAACAGCTTAGCAATACCCTTTCTTCTCATCTCCGGGGCGATCGCAAAGCAGAACACCGATTTCACCGTGCTGTCGGGGTGCGATTCCTCTGTCGGGACGGAACCCATAAACCGCCGCCAACAGTAGCATTTCAGGCAATCGGCTTTCGTGTTGGCGTTGCACCATCCCACAACCCTATCATCACAATAGGCGAGATAGCCTTGTATGCTGCCACCCTTGACATAGTGGATGGCGTAGTTCCTTCGTGCTTCGACCGATGACGTATAGTCTTTGCCTTCAGCGTCATCATTGCACCACCACACGCAGTAACACTTGTGCTCAGGTTTGTTGGTGGCATGGGGCGTCGTATCGAAGAAGCGCACATAATCGTCCACAAGGTCGGGCGTCAACTTGCGAATGTCGATGTTCATCCGTTACGCCCTGCAGTAAAGCGGTTCATGGCTTCCACAAGATGGCCTCCCGGTTTCCGATACCTCTTCGCCTCAGGCTCCCGGACCACGCTGCTCATCCTGAATGATCGTAGCGAGGGGACCGAGGCGGGACAACTCGTTGACGCATCCAATCACGAGAATCCATCGGAATGGCGTCCTGCGGCAGGCCCGTGGTTGATCCGTTCAACGATACCTTGCATCACCAGGTCTTCGTCATCCTCGGGGATCCCGCGCGGGCGCGAAGGGTAGAGGTACATACGCACGCAACCTTCGTCCTGAAGCCCGCGAATGTACGCCGCCGCATCCTCGATCTCGTGTTTGCCATGGCGCGCACTCCCAACGAGCATACTTCAGGCTCGCCATTGTTCACCACACTCGCCTCAGTAAGATGGGGGCACATGGCACGGATAGGCTGACCGGGAACCGCACGGGCTGCGAGAGGGCGAACACCCCTCCGCCTTGAGCAACGCAGCTTATGCGGTCCTGCAGAACATGCGTTCAGAAGTACGGGGAGGATGCACCGATGGAGAAAAAAGCTGTCTATCATGAGGCCCCCGGGCCCGAGAACACCGATGTGACACTCCGCCTCGCGGTGGAAGCGGCGCTCGACCGCGGTGTCGATACGATCGTGGTCGCTTCACGCACCGGGGCAACGGCGCTGGCATTGCTCGAGCTGATTGAGGAGACGAATATCCGTCTGGTGGTGGTCACCCCGCCGTATGGGTGGATGGATGAGCACGAGTTCGACCGATCCCTGATTCCGCGTCTAAGAGAGCGCGGGCACGATTTCTACGCAGGCACGATGCCGTTTCACACCGAACAGCTGCACGGCTGTGCCGCCCCAACGCGGATGGGTGATGCCCTGCGGATGTTCTCCCAGGGCGTCCAGGTCTCCGTGGAAATCGGCATGATGGCAGTCGACGGGGGGCTGCTCGAGCGCGACCGACCGTGCGTGTTGATCGCGGGAACGGGCCGCGGGGCGGACACAGCGATCCTAGCCACGCCGGCATCGTCGGCACGGTTGAACGAGATGCGGGTCCACGAGCTCCTGTGCAAGCCCCACCTGTGAGCCCGGGGCTTGCCAGGCGGCCAAGTAGTTACAGAAGGAGGTTTGCATGCGCGTTACATTGAGAGGAGCTCTCTGCATGGGTGTGGTCCTGCCGCTCCTGGTCGGGGGAACCGCTTCGCTCATCGTGGCTCAAGCAGTGCGTCCGGGCCATCCCGCCGAGGGCCTCTCGGCGGAGGAGCTGGGCGAGAACGAGTTCGCCGTGGTTGCTGAAGGGCTCGAGATCCCTTGGGAGGTGGCGTTTCCCCCTGAGGGCGGCATCCTGGTTACCGAGAGACCTGGCCGCCTGCTGCACATCAACGAAACCCGTGAAAGCCTTGAGATCGATGGGGTACACCACACCGGCGAGGGCGGGTTGTTGGGGCTGGCCCTTCATCCCGACTTCGAGGACAACCGTTGGCTCTACCTCTACCTCACCAGCCTCACCGACGGCGACCCGGAGAATCGCGTGGAACGCTATCGATACCAAGATGGTTCCCTGAGAGAGCGGCAGGTCATCATCGAGGGGATCCCGGGCGCCCGCATCCACAACGGCGGGCGCATCGCCTTTGGTCCCGAGGGGTACCTCTACATCACCACTGGCGACGCCGCTGCTCCACAGCTGGCCCAGGAGCCGGACTCGTTCGCCGGCAAGATCCTGAGGCTGCGGGACGACGGCTCGATCCCCGAGGACAACCCGTTCGGCACGGCCGTCTACAGCTACGGCCACCGCAATCCACAAGGCATCACCTGGGACGGAGAGGGGCGCTTGTGGAGTACCGAGCACGGTCCGGTGGCACGCGATGAGATCAACCTCATCCACCCAGGCGTCAACTACGGCTGGCCGGTGATCACCGGCAGCGAGACAAGAGAGGGAATGGAGCCACCGGTGATCCACTCCGGTACCGATCACACCTGGGCGCCAGCCGGCGTGCAATACTGGGACGGCAGCCTCTTCTTCGCGGGCCTGCGAGGCTCTGCCCTCTACGAGGCGCGGCTCGAGGGCGGGGAAGTGGTGGCGCTCGTCCGCCACTTCTTCAACGACTTCGGCCGGCTGCGGGCCGTTCGGCTGGGTCCCGACGGGTATCTCTATATCACAACGAGCAACCGCGACGGTCGAGGTCGCG
>PUMK01000336.1 GCA_003551325.1 Candidatus Acetothermia bacterium
GCCCCAACGTGGCCCGCCCCAACGTGGCCCGCGGGGGGCCGGGCGCCGGCGAAGAGGCCGAGGGGGACCTCGACGAACAGAGGGCGGGGGACGAACGGGGTGACGTGCTCGTCGGGGATCCCCTCCTCCCTGAACAGGCGTGCAATGAGCGTACTGCAGGTCTTACCACCACAGGCGCCCATCCCCACCCGCATGACAGCCTTGAGCTCGTTCATGTCACGGTACCCCTGCCGGATGAGCCCGCGGAGCTCTCCGGCGGTAACGCGCTCGCAGCGGCACACGATCTGCTCGTCGGTAAGGGGCTCCAGCGCCTCGGGGAGCGGTGCCGACATCCACGGGTCCTGCAGGCGGATACCCGCGAGGCGCTTGGCGAACGCCTTCGGCACCCGCAGTTTGAGGAGTGCGGTGTGGTCGTTGCGCGCAAGCGCGCGCACCTCGGTGACCTCGACCTCGCCAAGCTCCTCCCCACCGGCATCAAGAGCGGTCACCCGGTCACCGCGGGCACGCGTTTCGGCCGGGAACTCGTAGGCAAGCGTCACCGTGGGGAAGTCCGGGTCGTGCCGGTAGTCGACAAGCGTCACGGCAAGCCCCGGGCAGATGACAACACACTGCTCGCAGCCGAGGCAGGCTTGCCCACGCTCCTCGCCGAGGAACTTGGGAACCTTACGGATGTCGTCCTCGTCGATGTGGATGAGGCCCTGGGGGCAGACGGACGTGCAAGGGTTGCAGGGGATCTCCTCCCCACAATGGAACACGGGCACCACGCCTTCTTCCGCTTCGGGAGGCTCTATCGCCACCTCCGCACCGGGCTTCGACTTGAGGACCTCCGCCATCCGCTCCCAGTCCGGGGGGATGGCCCCGGACTCCGCACCAAGATACTGCGCCACCTCTGCACCGGCCATCCTCCCCGAGAACATGGCCGCCGATGCCTCGGCGATCTCCTGGGCGTCGCCGGCGGCGAACGCGGGAAGGCCGTAGGCCTTGGCTGCTCGGTAGAACGCGTCCACCGGGTCGAGCCCCACGGCGATGAGGAGCGTATCGCAGGCGAACGATCTCTCCGTCCCCGGAACGGGCCGGAATCCCTCGTCGACCTGGGCGATCGTCACCGATGCCACCTGGCCCTCCCCTTGGGCGGAGAGCACGGTGTGTGAGGTGTAGATGGGAACCCCCAAGCGAGCGAGCTTGTCCCGGTGCACCCGATAGCCCCCACAGCGGGGCAGGGCCTCGCACAGCCCAACGACCTCGATGCCCGCCTGAAGCGCGTGATAGCCTGCGATGAGCCCCACGTTGCCCCCACCCACGATGAACAGCCGCTCGGCTGCCTTGATGAGGTCGCGGTTGACGAGCGTCTGGAACGCACCCGCCCCGTACACACCGGGGAGCGTGTTCCCGGTGAAGGTCAGCGAACGCTCGCGGGCCCCGGCGGCAACGAGCAGGACCTGTGGAACGACCTCCACGTAGCGCTGCCCATCCCTGAGGGCGCCCACCACGTGGTCGCTGTACACAGCAAGGACGGTGGTGTTGAGCCACACGTCGACGCCGGGAAGCTCGGAGAGTTCGCCTTCCAGACGCCGGGCGATGTCCGTACCGCGCGTGCCGGCGTAGACAGCATCGATGGACCCGAAGAACCGGTGCGTCTGGAGGACGAGCTTACCCCCGAGGCGGTGCTTGTCGTCGACGAGCAGCACATCCACACCACGACGCCCGAGCTCCGCTGCGGCCGACATCCCCGCGGGCCCACCGCCAACAATGAGCACCGGAACCTCGATCCTCTCGATCGCACCCACACGAACGGGCCGTACCGCACGGGGTAGCTCGGGAAGCCCCTCGGCCGGTTCCACGACCATCCCGTCACGGACAATCGCCATGCAGCCCTTCACCGGCACGCCGTCGGCGATCACCAGGCACTGAGCGCACTGCCCGTTGGCGCAGAACAGGCCTTGCGGGGCACCGTCCTTTGGGTGATGGCCGAACACGCGGATCCCGGCGGCGTAGAGCGCCGCGGAGATCGTTTCCCCTTCGTGGGGCGGCAGCTCGCGCCCTTGGTAGGTGAACCGGATGGGCCTTCCCCGCTCCACAGGGAGGATCGGATGGTCCGTTAGCCGCATGCGCACCTACCCTTCTGACGCGTCACTTCCGGGCGCATGCCCACCTCTTCCCATCCGGTCTTCGAGCCCGCCTCCATGGTCGACCTCGACCCGCCCCACAACGCGAGAAGATCCCCGTGCCTGCGCGTCTTCCTCGGCGAGCGCGCTGCGCATCTGGTTGTGCCACTCGATGAACTGCTGGGTCAGCGCCCACAGTACTCTGGCCCCTTGCTCGGGCGACGTCCGGTAGCCGTGGGGCACCGCAGCCGGAATGTGGTAGCTGTCCTCCGGACCGAGCACACACGACTCTCCCTCCACCACGAGCGTGAGCTCCCCCTCAAGCACATAGCCGAACTCTTCCCCGCCGTGCGTGGCCTGAGGATGCCGGTAACCGGGGGGGAACGCCCCCACGAGCACCTCGATCTGCCGATCGCGGAACGCCCCGCTCAACCAACGGTACGTCACCGGGGAGCTCGGAACGCGGATCGTGGGCTGTTCGTCCGCCCGGGTGACCGTCGACGATGCCGACCTCTGCGAGGTCACCACACTGGCCGCAGGGATATCGAGCGCACCGCAGATGGCCGACAGGGAGACGATCGACAAGGACGATCTTCCCCGCTCCACCTGCGACAGGAAGCTTGTGGACAGGCCACACCTCGAGGACAGCTCCTCAAGGGTCCACCCGCGGCGCTGCCGCGCCTCGCGGATCCGCCTTCCACTATGTTCCATGTTTGACACTATCTCGAAACGGTTTCACAAGTCAAGGGCCCCCTGACACGTATGGCCCGTTTCACACTATGCCAACGTGTGCGTTGTTCTTTACACAGGGCCGCAGGGATCGCCATCGTCACCTCGTTACGGCAAACGCCGCCTAAGCCTTGGACTTTGTCACCCATAGCCCGACCGCCAGCGCCTGTGATCGCGCAAGACCTGACCCCGGTTTTTCGTTAGGATGGAGGGCACACCAGCGACAGGAGGTCGAAAGCGTGAAGAACAACAGCCAACCGTTCCTGGAGAGATTCTTGGATGCCCCCAGCCCATCGGGGTTCGAGGAACCCGCCGCCCGCCTGTGGCGAGAGGAGGCCTCCTCGTTCGCCGAGCGCGTGTGGCTCGATCAGCACGGAAACTCGTTCGCCGCGCTCAACGAGGAGGGACGCCCGCGGGTGATGCTGGCCGGGCACATCGACGAGATCGGTCTGATGGTCTCCTACATCGACGATAAAGGCTACCTCTATGTCCGCGGGATCGGGGGGTGGGACACGCAGATCCTCCCCGGACAGCGCGTGGACATCTATAACGCCAAGGGACCCGTCCGTGGTGTGCTGGGGCGGAAGCCCATCCACCTTCTCCAGGACGAAGAACGGAAGAAGGTGGTCAAGTTCGAGGACCTGTGGGTGGACATCGGGGCAAGCTCCAAAGAGGAAGCCCAGAACCTCGTCGACATCGGCGACCCAGCTGTCCTCGCCCACGGACCCGAGCCGCTCGGAGAGCAGCTCCTCGCTGCCCGGGGGATCGACGACCGGATCGGCGCCTACGTGGTGCTCGAAGCTCTACGACAGCTCAGCACGCTCAACCCATCGGCGGCCGTGTTCGCCGTGGCCACCGTACAGGAGGAGATCGGTCTCCGGGGCGCGCGCACGAGTGCCTACGGCCTCGACCCTCAGATAGGCATCGCCGTGGACGTAACGTTCACCTCGGACACACCGGGCACCGAAGGGGAAAAGAAACGCATCGGGGAGACCAAGCTGGGCGCTGGCCCGGCGCTTTCCCGGGGCCCCAACATCAACCACAAGCTGTTGGCGATGCTCGTCGATACAGCGCGGAAGGAGAACATCCCCGTGCAGATGGAAGCCGCAGCCGGCGCCACGGGCACCGACGCCAACGCGATGCAGCTCACCCGTGCCGGGGTCGCCACGGCCATCGTCTCCGTCCCCAGCCGCTACATGCACACCCCCTGCGAGGTCGTGGCACGCAGTGACGTCGACCAGACGGCGCGCCTCCTGGCGCTCACGGTGACCCGGATGAACGACGAAAGCGACTTCCTGCCAAGCTAGCGACCGCTCCAAGGTAGAGCCCGCGCCACCCCCCCTTTGCACGACGGGGGTGCGCTGTGCTATGCTATATGTCAGAAACATATAGAGGAGGTTGATCGCTACAAGCGACGGTCCATGAGCTGCCCAGAACACCACCACGCGGACGAACACTGCTGCACGCCCGGGTGCCGCGTACACGGCCTCCTCCAACCCTGGCTGCTCCTCCTTCTCTATAGAGGCCCCACCCACGGCTACCATCTTCTCGAGAAACTGGGTGCTGACGAACGCACCACAAGCGCCGACCCTGGGCTTCTCTATCGCACCCTCCGACAGCTCGAGCAAGACGGCATGGTGGTATCCACCTGGGACACCGAAGGGAGCGGCCCGGCACGAAGGCGGTACGCGATCACCCCCGAAGGTGTCGACTTCCTGCACGCCTGGGCCGACGAGGTACACCGCGTGCGCGGGCGACTCGATTACTTCCTGGACGCGCACGCAGCGGCATTCCCGCTTTTCGACCCTGAAGAAAGGAGGTGACACGTATGCATCACGGAGGACATACCGGACATTGCTGTTGTGGCGGCCACGCAGGGCCTCACACTTGCGCGTGCGGCTGCAGCTGTGGCTGCACCTGCTCCTGCCACGCTCCAGGCCACCATCCCTGCACGTGCGGACATCACGGTGCACAGCACAGCGCGCATGGTTGCAACTGCTGCACCCCACCAAGCGCCCACCACGGAGGCGGATGCACGTGCGACGAGCACGGCACCCACAGCTGGCGCAGGTTCACGAGCAGCAGAGAACGCGTCGAGGATCTTCAGCACTACCTCAGCGAACTCAAAGCGGAGATCGAAGCCGTGGAGGAGAAGATCGCCTCCATGGGCTCGGGTTCCTGCGGCTAACCCGTACGAAAAGGTGGCACAACCGGTGCGGGGGAAACCCACCACCGCACCGGTTTCCACCTGCTTGGCCCCACCACACTTCCCCTGTACCATCCCCGCAAGCATCGACAGGGGGTGTCATGATCCAGGGAACAGCTTGGAAGTACGGTGACAGCATCAACACGGACGTGATCTTCCCCGGCCGCTACACGTATGCCCGCATGGAACCCGAGGAGATGGCGAAGCACGCCATGGAGGACCTCGACGGAAGCTTCGCCAACACAGTCAAAACGGGTGACGTCATCGTGGCCGGTCGGAACTTCGGCTGTGGATCCTCGCGAGAGCAGGCCGTGACCTGCCTCAAGGCCGCCGGGGTCGGAGCTGTCGTGGCCAAGTCGTTTGCCCGCATCTACTTCCGCAACGCCATCAACTCCGGTCTCCTGGCTCTGGAGATCCCCCAGGCGGTGGACGCGATCCAACAGGGAGACCCCGTGGGCATCGACCTCAAGAACGGCGTCCTTGTGCACAACGACATCGAGTACCGGTTCCCGCCGCTGCCACCGGCTGTGCGGGAGATCCTGGACGACGGGGGACTCATCCCCCATCTGAAGAAGAAACTCGTGAAGGAGGCGTGAATGGGCGAGTTCCGAATCGCGTATCTTCCCGGCGACGGGGTGGGGCATGAGGTCCTGGAGGCTTCTCGAACGGTGCTGGATGCCGTCGGGTTCGAGGCCGAGTACGTGCCGGCGGACGTCGGATGGGAGTTCTGGTGCAAGGAGGGTAACCCTCTCCCCGAACGCACTGTAGAGGTTCTGAAGAACACCGATGCCTGTCTGTTCGGCGCCATCACGTCGAAGCCCAAAGACGAAGCCGCCCAGGAACTCTGCGCTGAGCTTCAGGGCAAGGGCCACACGTACGCCAGCCCCATCGTCGGCCTGCGCCAGCTGTTCGACCTTTACGCCAATGTCCGGCCGTGCAAAGCCTTTCCCGGAAACCCGCTCAACCTGCGCGACGACATCGACCTCGTGGTGTTTAGGGAGAACACCGAGGGCCTGTACGCCGGCGTGGAGTTCCACCCCGTGCCCGACGAGGTGCGCGGCGCCCTGGTCACCCACGCTCCCCGGATGAAGCGCTTTGCCCAAGTGCCCGCCGACGAACTCGCCATCTCCTGCCGCGTGTTCACCTGGGAGGGGTGCAAGCGCATCGTTCGCTCGGCGTTCAACTACGCGAAGGAGCACGGCTACCCCTCCGTCACCGTTGTGGAGAAGCCCAACGTGATCCGCGAGACGAGCGGGATGATGCTCCGCGCCGCCCGAGAGGTGGCCAAGGACTTCGCGGGGATCGAACTCTGGGAGACGAACATCGACGCCATGTGCATGTGGCTCGTCAAGAATCCTCAGGACTACGGCGTACTGGCCTCGTCGAACATGTTCGGGGACATCATCTCCGACCTCTCGGCACAGATCGTCGGCGGTCTGGGGTTCGCCGCTGCGGGGAACATCGGCAAGAACTACGCCGTGTTCGAACCCACCCACGGCTCCGCCCCCAAGTACGTCGGACAACGAAAGGTCAACCCCGTGGCCGCCATCATGGCCGGGAAGATGATGCTCGACTGGCTCGGGGAGAAGGAAATGGCCAGCC